>CAYNFN010000387.1:0-2191 GCA_964396485.1 uncultured Alcaligenaceae bacterium | reverse complement strand
TATACCGCGATCTTGCGGTCGCCTTCCTTCTTGTCCATGCCGAAGGCGAGCGCCGCCGCGGTCGGCTCGTTGATGATGCGCTTGACCTCCAGCCCGGCGATACGGCCAGCGTCCTTGGTGGCCTGGCGTTGCGAATCGTTGAAGTAGGCAGGCACCGTGATGACGGCTTCGGTGACCGATTCACCGAGGTAGTCCTCGGCGGTTTTCTTCATTTTCACCAGCACTTGCGCGGAAATCTCGGGAGGGGCGATCTTCTTGCCGCGCACCTCGATCCAGGCGTCGCCGTTGCTGTTCTGGATGATCTTGTAGGGCATCAGGTCGATGTCCTTCTGCACTTCTTTCTCGGTGAAGCGGCGGCCGATCAGACGCTTGACCGCGAACAGCGTGTTCTTGGCATTGGTGACCGCCTGGCGCTTGGCCGGGGCACCCACCAGCACCTCGCCGTCTTCCATGTAGGCGATGATCGAGGGCGTGGTGCGCGCGCCTTCGGAATTCTCGATCACCTTGGGCTGGCCGCTTTCCATCACGGCCACACAGGAATTCGTGGTGCCGAGGTCAATACCGATAATCTTTCCCATGGTCTTTCCTTTGTTCGAAAGTGAAAATGCCTTTGATTGCGAAGATTTGGTCTTGCAGTCTGAAAATCAAGCAGAGTTCCGCGATCTCGCGATGGTGACCAGCGCCGGGCGGATCACCCGGTCGTTCAGGCTGTAGCCTTTTTGCAGCACGCTGACCACGGTATTGGGGTCGGCATCGGCTTCCGCCACGCCGATGCCCTGGTGCTTGTGAGGGTCGAACTTTTCCCCTAATGGGTTGATTTCCTTGATGGAAAACTTCTCGAACACGCTGGTCAGCTGTTTCAGCGTCAACTCCACGCCGCTTCTCAGCGCATCCGCAGCGGGATCGCACGAAGCAAGCGCCGCCTCCAGGCTGTCGCGTACCGCCAGCAGTTCGCCGGCGAAACCCTCGAGGGCGTACTTGTGGGCATTGGCAATGTCGGTCTGCGCGCGCTTGCGCACGTTGTCGGCTTCGGCCTTGGCGCGCAGCCAGGCATCGTGGTGTTCCTGGGCTGCAAGCTCGGCTTTCTTCAGCAATTCGTCCATACCCGGCATGGTCTCGACTGCCCGGGTGTCCGTTACCGAGTCCTCTGCCGTCGGCGAGGCCGCGCTATTGTCGTTCTGCGGCACCGCCGCCACATTTTCCTGGTCCTGCATCAACTCCTCCTGAATGCAAACACTTAGTGATATCGGGGTCCGACACGGCTATTTCAACCCTGGCCCGACGCTGAGCCCGGTCCGCACGCCGCCTGAATTCAGTAGTTTATCTCTCAAGTCAGTGCTTACTTTTGGATCTCCGGCGCGAACGCAGGAAAGCGTAACGACTATACTACCGGCCGTTTCTACCGCCTTCCGTGGTCGACAGCGGAATATCAACAGGGAGTCTCCTGAATGCACAAGATTGTGGCGGTTGCGTGTGGCGCCATGTGGTCGATTGCGGCGCCGCCGGTTGCGGCGGAACCGTTGGTGCGGATGTACACCAGCTACTACTACGTCGACGGCCCGGCGGCGACCGTTCTGGCGGCACAGATCGATCAGAATGGTCCGCCGGGGGCGGACGGCAAACGCCACGCCGGAAAGACCAAATGGGACGTGCAGTGGAAGTTGAGGCACGAGCAGCACGGCGTCACCTGCGGCATGAAGGAGGTGGCGGTCGCGGTCCGCGTCGCCCAGACCCTGCCCAAGTGGCGCGGCGCGGCCGAGGGCGCAGCCGCATTGAAGACTCGCTGGCAGCAATTTGCCGACGCCCTCAAGCGCCACGAGGACGGGCACAAGGCTCATGGACTCGCCGCCGGCAAGGAAATCGAAGTGGCGTTGCTCGCCGCAAAGCCGGCCAGCAACTGCGAGGATCTTGCCGTGAGCGCGAACTCCGCGGCGGAGGCCATCGTGAAGAAGTACCAGAAACTCGACGAGGACTACGACCGCGAAACCGACCACGGCCGCAGTTAGGGAAGCTCTGCATAAGTCCGACGGCGCGCGTTGCGCCAGGTGCGGATGACTGCTAGGGACGCCGGAGCGCGGAACAGGGGCCCCTCTGGAGATGTGACCGCGTAGGCGTTCCATCGAGCGCATATGAGCGGCGTGCAATGCGAGCGACTCCGGGTCGCATCCCCCGGCCAAGGCCGGTGGAACCT
>CAYNFN010000386.1:0-8443 GCA_964396485.1 uncultured Alcaligenaceae bacterium | reverse complement strand
GATCCGATCGCCCGCGTCGTGGCGCCGCGCTTCTGGGCCGGGGTGATCTCGATGCCGTTGCTGGCCGCCATGTTCAGCGCCATGGGCGTGTTCGGCGGTTACCTGGTTGGGGGAGTGTTGATCGGGGTTGACGAAGGCTCGTTCTGGTCGCGGATGCAGAACGCGGTTGATTTCCGCGAGGACATCGTCAACGGCGTGATCAAGAGTTTCGTGTTCGGTGTGGCCGTGACCTGGATCGCGCTGTTCGAGGGTTACGATGCTCCGCCGACCGCCGAAGGCGTGTCGGGTGCAACCACGCGTACCGTGGTGACGTCGTCGCTGGCCATCCTGGGCCTGGATTTCGTGTTGACTGCATTCATGTTTCGGGGGGTGTGATGGAACGCTCGATGCTCGACCTGTGGGTGGGACTGTTCGTTTGTGCCGGCATCGGCGCGTTGCTGGTCTTGGCGCTCAAGGTTGGAAACATGAGCGGGTTCAGCGTCGCCGATTCCTATAAGGTGTATGCCGAGTTCGACAATATCGGCGGACTTAAGCCGCGCGCGCCGGTGAAAAGCGCGGGAGTGGTGGTCGGGCGCGTGGCCGACGTAACTTTCGACAACCAGAGCTTCCGTGCCCGTGTAACTTTGTATATCGACAATCGTTATAGGTTCCCGAAGGACTCCTCGGCCTCGATCCTGACCGCCGGCCTGCTCGGCGAGCAGTACATCGGAATGGACGGCGGGGGTGACGATAACATGCTCAAGGACGGCGAGCGCCTGATGATCACCCAATCGGCGGTGGTGCTGGAGAAAATCATCGGGCAATTTCTGTATGGCAAGGCGGCAGAGACCGGCACGGAAAAGGGAAAGTAGCGGGGCGATTCGGTATTCATGAGGCCAACATTGGACACGCGAATTGGCAACAGGACAGGGCGGCGGCTGATCGCATTGCTGTTGCTCACGGCTTGCGTGACGGCATTCGAAGTCAGGGCGCAGACGCCGTCACCGGACGTACTGGTGCGCAACACCACCGAAGAAGTGCTCTCGATCGTGCGCAACGACAAGGACATCAAGGCCGGCAAGGTCGATCGCATTGTTAATCTGATCGAGGAAAAGGTCGCGCCCCATTTCGATTTTGCGCGCATGACCCGGCTCGCGGTCGGGCGCGCATGGCGCGACGCGACGCCGGCTCAGCGCGAGGCGTTAATCAAGGAGTTTCGCAGCCTGCTGGTGCGCTCCTACTCGGCCGCATTCACCGCCTACAGCGGGGTCAGCGTCGAGTATCGGCCGTTTAGATTCAATCCGGGTGACACCGAGGCAAGCGTGCAGACGCTCATCAAGCTCCCCGGCGGCGCGGAGCCGGTTAGCGTGGACTACGACATGGCACTCACTCCGGCTGGCTGGAAGGTCTACGATGTTCGGGTCGCGGGCGCCAGTCTCATCATCAACTATCGCAACCTGTTCGCTCTGGAGATAGATCGTGGCGGAATCGACGGCCTGATCAAGAGTCTCATCAACAGGAACAGCGCCAGTGCCAATACCGCGCCCGCGGACAAACAATGATCACCAGACAGGGCGACCGTTACTTGATCGAAGGCCTGGTGACGCTGGCGGGTGTCAGCGCGTTGCTCGCCGAGGGCAGCCGCAGTTTCGAGGGCAGTCCCGTGGTCGTGGACTTCTCCGGGGTGACGGAAGTCGACTCCTCGGCAATCAGCCTGATGCTGGAGTGGACCCGGCGCATGCACGCCAGTAAGCGCCAGATCTTCTTTGCCAACCTCGGCGAAGGCCTGGTGAGCATTGCCAATCTCTACGGGGTCACAGACCTGATTCCTGTTGCGGCCAAATAGCCGCCGATCCAGAAGAAAACACTCCAAAACGTCGCTGTGGTCCCAGCCATCGAGATACGCGGCGTCTCCAAGACCTACGGAAGCGTACGCGCGCTTTGTGACATCGACCTGGAAATTCCCGAGGGCGAGTTCTTCGCGCTGCTCGGACCCAACGGCGCCGGCAAGACCACGCTGATCAGCATGCTGGCCGGGCTGGCGCGCGCCAACGCGGGTTCGCTCAAGGTGATGGGCCACGACGTGGTGGCCGATTACCGGCAGGCGCGGCGAGCGCTCGGCGTGGTGCCGCAGGAACTGGTGTTCGACCCGTTCTTCACGGTACGCGAGAGCTTGCGTTTCCAGTCCGGATATTTCGGTTTGCGCCGCAATGACGACTGGATCGATGAAGTGATGGCGCGCCTGGACCTCACCGACCGTGCCGACTTCAACATGCGCGCGCTGTCCGGCGGAATGAAACGGCGGGTGCTGGTGGCGCAGGCGCTGGTGCACAAGCCACCGGTGATCATTCTCGACGAACCGACCGCCGGCGTGGATGTCGAGCTGCGCCAGGGCCTGTGGCAATTCGTCCGCCAGCTCAACGGTGACGGCCATACCATCGTGCTGACCACGCACTATCTGGAAGAGGCCGAGTCGTTGTGCAGCCGCGTCGGCATGCTCAAGCAGGGCAGGCTGGTCGCGCTGGATTCCACACACAACCTTCTCAGGGGGTTCTCGGGTATTCACCTGCGGCTGCGCCTTGCCAACGGTGCGCTGCCCGGGAGTTTGCGGCCGATGCTGGCGGCCGCCCAGGTGAGCGGCGAGTACGTGCTGGCGCTGCATGATTGCGCCGATGTCGAAGGCGTGCTGCGGACCATCCGCGACAACGGGCTCGAGGTCGCGGCCATGGAACTGGAGCAACCCGACCTTGAAGAAGTCTTCATCGCCATCATGCGCAGGGAGTGAGACGACGATGTCCGGTTTCTCCACGCTGTTCTACAAGGAGATCCTGCGCTTCTGGAAGGTGAGCTTCCAGACCATCCTGGCGCCGGTGCTCAGCGCGCTTCTGTATCTGCTGATCTTCTCGCACGTCCTGGAAGCGCACGTGCAGGTTTACCCGGGGGTGCGCTATAGCTCGTTTCTGATACCCGGCCTGGCAATGATGTCGCTGCTGCAGAATGCCTTTGCCAACAGCTCGTCGAGCCTGATCCAGTCCAAGATCACCGGCAATATCGTATTTATCCTGCTGCCGCCGTTGTCGCACCTTGAATTCTTCGGCGCCTACGTGCTGGCATCGGTGGTGCGGGGCGTGGTGGTCGGACTCGGCGTGTTCGTGATTACCGCGATGTTCGTCCCGGTGCCGGTCCAGAACCCGCTGTGGGTTGTTGCCTTTGCGTTGCTTGGGTCGGCGATCCTGGGTACGCTCGGCATCATCGCCGGCATCTGGGCCGACAAGTTCGATCAGCTTGCCGCATTCCAGAATTTCGTCATCATCCCGTTCACTTTCCTGTCGGGCGTGTTTTACTCGATCCACTCGCTGCCGCCGTTCTGGCAGCAGGTGTCGCACTTCAATCCTTTCTTTTACATGATCGACGGCTTTCGCTACGGCTTCTTCGGCGTATCCGATGTGTCGCCGTATCTCAGTCTCGCGATTGTGGGGGGCTCCCTTTTGGCCTTATCATTCGCCACCTTGTCGCTGCTCAAGCGCGGTTACAAGCTTCGCCACTGAGGAATACGTTGAAATGGTCTCCCCCGAACAGGTCAGGTCTTACATCCGGGACAGCCTCGCTTGCGATCACGTCGAGGTGGTCGGCGACGGCCATCATTTCGAGGCGGTGATCGTGAGTCCGGAATTCCGCGGCAAGACGCGGGTGCAGCAACACCAGGTGGTTTACGGGGCGCTGGGGGATCGCATGCGCGAGGAAATACACGCGTTGTCGATGAAGACCCTGACGCCCGAGGATTGGGCTGCCCGATAGCCTTTCGATAGGTTCCCGTGGACAAGTTGATTATCCAGGGCGGCGTGCCGCTTACCGGGGAAGTGCGCATTTCGGGGGCCAAGAACGCGGCCCTACCGATCCTGTGCGCTGCTATCCTGACGCCGGAAACGCTGCGGGTGCAGAATCTTCCCCATCTTCGCGACGTCACCACGACGCTGAATCTGCTGGCGCAAATGGGTGTGGAAATTTCGCTCGATGAGAAAATGGGCGTGGGCCTGACAGCGGCGAAGCTGCACAACCTCGCGGCGCCCTACGAGCTGGTCAAGACCATGCGCGCTTCGATCCTGGTGCTGGGACCGATGGTCGCGCGTTTCGGCGAGGCCCGCGTGTCGTTGCCGGGCGGATGTGCCAGCGGCCAGAGGCCGGTGGATCTGCACATCAAGGGCTTGCAGGCGATGGGTGCACAGATCGAGTTCGAACAGGGTTATATCCATGCCCGTGCCCGCCGACTGAAAGCCGCGCGCATCGTCATGGACCTGGTGACCGTGACCGGCACCGAGAACCTGATGATGGCGGCGGCGCTGGCGGACGGTACCACGATAATCGAGAACGCGGCCCGCGAGCCCGAGGTGGTGGATCTGGCGGAGTGCCTGAACGCGATGGGCGCGCGCATTTTCGGCGCCGGGTCCGACGTGATCACGGTCGAAGGCGTGGAGCACCTCGCGGGTGCGACCTACCGGGTAATGCCTGATCGCATCGAAACCGGCACGTTCCTGGTGGCTGCGGCGGCCAGCGGCGGCGAGATCAGATTGAAAGGTACGCGCGCGGGAATTCTGGACTCGGTGCTTGGCAAGCTGCGCGAGGCCGGTGCGCACATCGAGCACGACCAGGACTGGATTGCCCTTTCCACCAACGGCAAGCTCAGGTCGGTGAGCCTGCGCACAGCACCGTATCCGGAGTTCCCGACCGACATGCAGGCCCAGTTCATGGCACTCAACGCCGTTGCCGAAGGGACGGCGGTGGTGACCGAAACTATTTTCGAGAACCGCTTCATGCATGTGCAAGAACTGCGGCGGCTCGGGGCAAAGATCGACGTGGAAGGAAACACCGCGGTGGTGCACGGTGTGGCGCAATTGCAGGGCGCCAGCGTGATGGCCACCGATTTGCGGGCCTCGGCGAGCCTGGTGCTGGCCGGGTTGGTGGCGCAGGGCGAAACCCGTGTGGACCGGGTGTACCACCTCGACCGCGGCTACGAATGTATCGAAGAAAAGTTGTCCCAGCTTGGGGCGCGCATCAAACGCGCACATTGATTTTCCTGATCTATAACGGCCAAGATCGAAAGTCTCACCGCGAAGGACACCAAGTGGCACGAAGAAAAGCGACATCAAGATTCAAATTTTAGTCGTGATTTGTTTTTCTTTGTGTTCTTTGCGACTTTGCGGTGAAGGTTTCGCCGTTTTTTGGGGTTAGCTGACCGATCGAATGAGCATCAGGATCGCCCTGTCGAAGGGGCGCATTTTCGACGAAACGACGCCGTTGCTGAAGGCGGCGGGTATCGTCGCGTCCGAGGATCCGGAAACCTCGCGCAAGCTGATCATCGGCACCAGCCGGCCGGAAATCAGCATCATCATCGTGCGTGCTTCCGACGTGCCGACCTATGTTCAATATGGCGCGGCCGATCTGGGGATCGCCGGCAAGGATGTGCTGCTGGAGCACGGCGGAACCGGGCTCTACCAGCCGCTCGACCTGGGAATCGCAAAGTGCAAAATGATGGTGGCAGTGCAAAACGGCTTCGACTATGAGGGCGCGGTGCGCCGCGGCGCGCGCCTGCGGGTGGCCACCAAGTATCTGAAGACGGCACGCGAGCATTTCGCCGCCAAGGGCGTGTACGTTGATCTGATCAAGCTTTATGGCTCGATGGAACTGGCGCCGCTGGTGGGCCTGGCAGACGCGATCGTGGACCTGGTCTCCAGCGGCAACACGCTGCGCGCCAACAATCTCCAGGCGGTCGAGGAGATCATGCCGATCAGCGCCCGGCTGATCGTCAACCAGGCGGCACTCAAGCTCAAGCGCCAGGCGATCCAGCCGATGCTGGATGCTTTCGCCGGGGCGGTTGCAACGAGCGGAAGATGATCGGGATTGCACGCCTGTCCACCCGCGATGCCGACTTCGATACGAGGCTGTCCGGATTGCTCGCGTTCGAGAATACCCAGGACGAGCGCATCGAAGACACGGTGGCGGCGATTCTGCGCGAGGTCAAGGCGCGCGGCGACGACGCGGTGCTCGAGTACACGCGCAAGTTCGATCGACTAGAGGCACGCTCGCTTGCGGAGCTCGAAATCGGGAAGGCCGATCTGGAGCGCGCGCTCGCGGCGCTGCCGAGCGCGCGGCGCGATGCGCTCGAGCAGGCCGCGGTGCGCATCCGGTCCTACCACGAACGCCAGCCGCTGGCGTCCTGGCAATACACCGAGGCGGACGGCACGACGCTCGGCCAGAAAGTCACGCCGCTTGATCGCGTCGGGGTGTACGTGCCGGGCGGCAAGGCGGCTTACCCGTCAACTGTGCTGATGAACACGCTGCCGGCCAAGGTGGCGGGCGTGAAGGAAATCATCATGGTGGTGCCCACGCCCCGCGGGGAGCGCAACGACCTGGTGCTTGCCGCTGCGTGCATCGCCGGCGTGGATCGCGTGTTCACGATCGGCGGCGCCCAAGCCGTGGCAGCGCTGGCTTACGGCACCCGGACCGTTCCCCAGGTGGACAAGATCGTCGGCCCGGGCAACGCCTACGTCGCCGCCGCGAAACGGCGCGTCTTCGGCGTCGTTGGTATAGATATGGTGGCGGGCCCATCCGAGATCCTGGTGATCTGCGACGGCGGCACCGATCCGGACTGGGTGGCGATGGACCTTTTCTCGCAGGCCGAGCACGACGAGATGGCGCAGGCGATCCTGCTCTGTCCGGAGCGGGTATTCATCGACAAGGTGGCGGCGAGCATCGAGCAGCAGATAACGGACATGCCGCGCGCCGGCGTCATTACCGCTGCGCTCGAGAGACGCGGCGCGCTGATCGAAACCCGCGATCTCGACGAGGCCTGCGAAATCGCCAATCGGATCGCCCCCGAGCACCTGGAGTTGTCGGTAGAAGACCCGCAGCGCTGGGTCGAGAAAATCAGGCACGCCGGCGCCGTGTTCATGGGCCGTTACGCCTCGGAGGCGCTGGGAGACTACTGCGCAGGACCGAATCATGTACTGCCGACCGCGCGCAGCGCGCGCTTCTCCTCACCGCTCGGGGTATACGACTTTCAAAAACGCACCAGCCTGATCCAGGTTTCCGCGGACGGCGCACGCAAGCTCGGTGCAATTGCCGCCGAGCTCGCGACCGGCGAGGGGCTGCCGGCGCATGCGCGTGCCGCCCAGTTGCGATTACGCAGATGAGCCGTTACTGGAGCGCCGTGGTCCACGGCCTGACGCCTTACGTGCCGGGAGAGCAGCCCAGGCTGCCCAACCTGGTGAAGCTCAACACCAACGAAAATCCGTACGGTCCCAGCCCGCGAGTCCTGGAGGCGCTGCGGAGCGAGGTGGCGGATTCGCTTCGCCTGTATCCCGATCCCACAAGCCAGAAACTGGTTCAGGCCGTAGCCGCCCGGCACGGGGTTGCTTCCAGTCAGGTCTTTGTCGGCAATGGCTCCGACGAAGTCCTTGCGCACACCTTCCAGGCGCTGCTCCGGCACGACCAGCCGGTGTTGTTTCCGGACGTCACTTACGGCTTCTACCCGGTGTACTGCCGTTTGTACGGCATCGCTTATCGCGAGATTCCGCTAACGGATTCGCTCGAGATCGACGTCGATGACTATTTGCAGACGAGCAACGGCGGGATCGTGTTTCCCAATCCGAATGCGCCGACCGGGCGCCTGCTGGGTTTGTCCGAAATCGAGCGGCTCCTGCGGGGAAATACGGCGTCCGTAGTCGTGATCGACGAGGCTTACGTGGATTTCGGCGGGACATCCACCGTGTCGCTGGTGCACCACTACCCACAGTTGCTGGTGACGCACACCTTGTCCAAATCCCGCTCGCTGGCGGGGCTGCGCGTGGGCTATGCGATCGGGCATCCGGAATTGATCGAGGCGCTGAGCCGGGTCAAGGACAGTTTCAACTCCTATCCGATGGACCGCTTCGCCCAGGCCGGAGCCGTGGCGGCGCTGGAGGATCAAAATTATTTCGAAGCGGCCTGTCGCAAGGTGATCCACAGCCGCGAGCGCCTGGTTGCCGGACTTCAGGCGCTGGACTTCGAGGTCCTGCCCTCCGCAGCAAACTTCGTCTTCGTCCGCCATCCGCGCTGGGAAGGCGCGGCGCTGACGGCCAGGCTGCGCGAGCGAGGCATTATCGTGCGGCATTTCCGCAATCCGACCCGCATTGCCCCGTTCATGCGCATTACGGTGGGAACGGATGAGCACTGCGATGCGCTGCTCGGTGCCTTGCGCGGGATCCTTCTCGACGCGGGTGTCGCCTCGTCGGCCACCCTAGGGAAGCTCTGATCAGGTTCCGCGACGCGCGTTGCGCCAGGTGCAGATGACTGCTAGGGACGCCGGAGCGCGGAACAGGGGCCCCTCTGGAGATGTGACCGCGTAGGCGTTCCATCGAGCGCATATGAGCGGCGTGCAATGCGAGCGACTCCGGGTCGCATCCCCCGGCCAAGGCCGGTGGAACCT
>CAYNFN010000385.1:0-6932 GCA_964396485.1 uncultured Alcaligenaceae bacterium | reverse complement strand
AGACGGCGAGGACGCCGTGTAGCCGGCCTACATAAGGAGGAGCCGACGCAGACATCGGCCCGAATCGCCCGGTCCCTCGAAAGAGTCGAAATGTCATTGGGTTGTGCCAGGTGCGGCGCCTGCGTTGTTACGCTCCTTGTTTGGATTTCAGCCGCAACTGCGGAGCGATGCCTACCAGTCATCCGCACCTGGCGCAACGCGCGTCGTCGGACTTATGCAGAGCTTCCCTAAGGCAGGACCGACGCGTTGACTTTGTCGGCGTGCGATCTGACCTGCCTGGAAATGAAACGCTCCGCTGCCTGCACGGTGTTGGCGATCAGCATGGTGATGGTCATCGGGCCGACGCCACCGGGCACCGGCGTGATGAATGCGGCCCTTTGCCGCGCGCCTTCGAAGTCGACGTCGCCGACGAGTTTGCCGTCGGGCAAGCGGTTGGTGCCAACGTCGATGACAGTCGAACCCGGCTTGATCATGTCGCCGGTGACCATTCTTGGTTTTCCGATTGCCACCACCAGGATGTCCGCGAGCGAAGTGAACTGTTTCAGATCGCGCGTCTTCGAGGTGCAGATGCAGACCGTCGCGCTGCGTGCCAGGAGCATCAGCGCCATCGGCTTGCCAACGATGTTGCTGCGGCCGATCACCACCGCGTTACTCCCTTCGATCGGGATCCTGTAGTAGTCCAGCAGCGCCATCACGCCATAAGGGGTACACGGCGGGAACACCGCCCCGCCGGATACCAAGCCGCCGAGGTTGTAGAGATGAAATCCGTCGGCGTCTTTTTCCGCCGAGATGACTTCCAGCACCCTGCCGTTGTCGAAATGCGGAGGCAGCGGAAGCTGCACCAGGATGCCGTGGATCTTCCGATCGCGATTCAGTTCCTCGATCTTGGCCAGCACCGTCTCTTGCGGAACGTCGGCGGGAAACTGGTGCACCTCGGAATACAGCCCGACTTCGCCGCAGGCCTTGACCTTGCTGCGCACGTACACCTGCGAAGCGGGGTTGTCGCCGACCAGGATCACCGCCAGCCCCGGGATCACGCCGCGCGCCTTGAGTGCCTCGACGCGTTGCTGCCACTGCGAGCGGATCGCCTTTGATACCGCAACGCCGTCTATGAGGGTCGCTGTCATGGGGAGACCCGGTGACAAGTGACGAGTGACGAGTGACGAGTAAGAATCCTGCTCATCAACGGCAAATGTCCTTCCTTGCAGTACTCACGCTCCGCATATCTCACTGGTTTCTTCCGCATTCGCTAAACAGCGTTCGGCACACTCACTCGTCACTTGTCACTCGTCACTTTCTCTATCTCCGCAAGCGTCGAAAAGAATACCGGTCCGCGGCCCATGTCCGCTTCGCGCTGGCTGACCAGCGCGTTTACGTTGACCCCGCCGCGTTGCCTGGACCCCTGCAATTGCTTTTGCGCGCCGATCACGCCCGGGAGCAGTCCATCGACGATGAGCGCATGGCCGAATACTTCGCCGCGGTCGTTGTACAAGCGGCAGTAGTCGCCGTTCTCGATTCCCCGCGCCATGGCGTCCGCGGCGCTGACCTCGAAGGTCGGGCGCGCCATCATTTCCTGGAGCCGCGGCACATGCTGGAAACTTGCGCCGATGAAATAGTGCGTCGCCGCGCTGATTACCTGCAACGGATACTGCCTGCTCGCCGTAGCGTTGCTCAGCCCTTCGATTTCGTCGACGTGCGCGGGCAGCGGATCGACGCCGAGGTCCCGGAGGGCTTCGGAGTAGATTTCGATCTTGCCCGAAGGGGTCGGCCACTTGCCGCTGTTTACGCCCCATCTGCGCGGAGAATCCGTGTTGGCGCGCGCCCAGCCGTTGCGCTGGAGCTGCTCGAAACTCACGCCCTCGAACAACGCATTCACTTCGGGGTCGATCAGCTCGCGGATCATGTCTTCGTCCGACTGCGAGAAGCACGGTTCGTCGTAGCCCATGGCGCACGCCAGCCGGCGGAACATTTCCTGGTTGTCCAGGCTCTCGCCCTGCTTCTCGATCGCCTGCTCGGAAAGGCTGAAGTAGTAGTTGCCGTAGGCGGCAAGAAGGTCCACGTGCTCGAGCGCCGTATCGGCGGGCAGCACGATGTCGGCGTAGGACGTGGTGTCGCTCCAGAAGGTGTCGTGCACCACCGTGAACAGGTCCCCGCGCGCCAGGCCTTTGCGCGCCGCGGTCGTGTCCGGCACGCAGTTGGCCGGATCGGAATTCCAGCAGAATATCGCCTTGATCGGCGGGCTCAGGTCCGGATCGTTGAGCGCGTTGCCCAGCTGGATCATGTTGATGGTGCGCGGCTTGCGCCCGGCCAGCAGATCGGTGCGCTGCAGTTTGCGCAGATCCACCCGGCGCATCTCGCCTCCGGTGGACATGCACACGCCGCCCTTGCCGCGCACCGCCCCGGTGATAACAGGCAGCAGCTTGATCGCCTTGGTCATCATCCCGCCGTTGTCGTGACGCTGTATGCCCCAGTTCAGTCGGATGAAGGACTGTTTTGTGCCGCCGTAGAGCAGCGCCAGCTTTTCCACGTCCGCCGCCGCTATCCCGGTGATCGCTTCGACCCGTTCGAGCGGATACTCCGGCAGGCGCTCCTCGATCAGCTTTTCCCAGCCCACCGTGTGGCTGCGCAGGAACTCAAGGTCGTGCAGCCCGCGATCGACGATGATTTTCATCATTCCCAACGCCAGCGCCGCATCGGTGCCGGGCCGGGGCTGGATATGCCAGTCGGCGAACGCTGTGGTGCGCGTGACGCGCGGATCGATGGCGATGATTCTCGCGCCGTTGTCGCGCGCCGCATTGACGAAGGGCATCGCGTGCACGCCGGTGGACACCAGATTGGTGCCCCACAGGATCACCACGTCCATGTGCGGCAGGTCTTCGATGTTGGCATCGCCCACCCGCCCGAAGGTGTGCATTTCGGCTGCGGCGCCGGCGGCGGTGCAGATTGTGCGCTCGAGCCGCGCCGCGCCCATCTTGTTGAAAAAGCGTTCACCCATGCCGAGGAAACCGAGCATGCCCAGCGTGCCCGAGTACGAGAAAGGCTGGACGGCTTCCGCGCCATGCTCGGCCACGACTGCCTTCAGCCTGGCGGCGACCTCGCCGAGCGCCTCATCCCAGGTGATGCGCTGGAACTTCGCCCCGGGTCCCTTGGGTCCGCTCCTGCGGTGCGGGAAAAGCACCCGACGGTCGTTGTAAACCAGATCGAGGTAATGATTGACCTTGTTGCAGAGGTAGCCGCGCGTGACCGGGTGCGTGGGGTCGCCTTCGACCTTGATCGCGCGCCCCGACACGGTGTCCACGGTGACCCGCATCAGGCAGGCGTCCGGGCAGTCGTGCGGGCAGGCCACTCGCGCCACGCGCAATTTGTTCTCTAGCGCTTCCGTGACGACGCCCATCGGTACCTCGCTCGAATCGGGATTGTGCGATATTGTACCTCCCCGCACGGCCCTGCCACGCGGCGGCCACCATAACAAAACAATTCAAAGGAGTTTATGCAGCACTTCCGCGCGTTTCTTGCGCTGGCGTTCGCCAGTCTCACCCTCACCTCGACCGCGGAAGCAAGGCTCACGCGGCTGGAAATCAACAAGCGCGAGATTGTCGCCGACGGCATGGCCTTCGGAACCGCCGGCGCCTACGAGAAGCTCAGCGGCCGCGCCTGGTTCGAGGCCGACCCCGCTCTCGAGCGCAACGCCGCGGTATTCGACATCGACCGCGCGCCGCGCAATGGCAGGGGCGCGATCGAGTTTTCCGCCGATATGGTGATCCTCAAGCCTGTGGACATGGCGAAAAGCGTGGCCACGCTGTTCTTCGAGGTCAACAACCGCGGCCGCAAGATTTCCTTCGGGCGCATGCACGACACCGCATCGGACGCCAACATGAACGACCCGATGGCTTCACGGGATTTCGGCAACGGCTTCCTGATGAAACGCGGTTACGTGCTGGCCTGGGTCGGCTGGGGCGCGGACATCGCGCCCGGCGACAACCGCCTGACGGTCGACTTCCCGGTCGCGCACGAGAACGGCAAGCCGGTGGCCGAACGCATCCTCACCGAATTCTCGGATCGCAATTTCAACGGCGGCAAACCCACATCGCTGCCGCTGTCCGGCGGCCCGGCGTTCAAATCCTTCCCGGCGGTGTCCACGGACAGGAAGGAAGCGCAGGCGGAACTGTACGTGACCGCCAGCGATTCGCCGCGCCCGAGCGGCCCCGGCATTCCGCGTGGAGAACCGGCGAGCGACGACGAATGGGCGTTTGCCGATTGCCCGGATGGCTGGCCCGGCAAACCCAGCGTTGAACATATCTGCCTGAAGAGCGGATTCCGCAACGACCGCAATTACCATTTGCTGTATCGCGCCACCGGCTCGCCGGTGATGGGACTGGGCTACCTCACCAGCCGGGACTTCGTTTCCTTCCTGAAGAACGACGAAAAAGACGGCGCCGGCAATCCGAACCCCGTTTTCGGCATCAGGACCACGCTGTGCCAGGGCATTTCGTCTTCGGGAATGTACCTGCGCGACTTTCTCTACCACGGCTTCAATGTCGACGAGAAAGACCGGCGGGTGTGCGACGGCATGCACATCCACGTCGCCGGGGTGCAAAAGCTATTCCTCAACTATCGGTTCGCGCAGCCCAATGCCTTCACCCAGCAGCACCGCGAGCGCTGCGTTCCGGACACCAACTTCCCGCGCCAGTACGCCGTGCGCATCAACCCTGTTACCAATACCCCCGACGGCATCCTCAAGCGCCCGCTGACCGACCCTAAGATCATCCACACCGACACCTCGAACGAGTACTGGCAGTTCCGCGCCTCGCTCACCGGTGCGAGCGAAGGCGGGACCATGGACTTCAACGAATCGTCGCGGGTGCGCCGATACCTGCTTTCCAGCTTGCAGCACGGCAGCTTCAAGCCCGATGCGGCACATCGCGGCATCGGCAACCGTCAGTGCGAACACCTCAGCAACCCGGTGCACCCCGGTCCGCTGCTGCGCGCATTGGTGGTGGCGCTGGACGACTGGGTGAAGAAGAACACGGCGCCGCCGGCCACCAGCGTGCCCCGGGTCGCGGATGGCACGCTCGTGCATGCTGCCGGACTGAAGCTGCCGAAGATTCCCGGACTGACTTACGACGGCCTTTACAACGGTTCCGGAGACCGCAATTTCGGCCCGCGGGTGCGCGGAAATTCCGGCGTGATCGACCTGTTGATTCCCGAAACCGTAGCCACCCACAAGGTCCTGGTGCCGCAGGTGGATGCGATCGGCAATGACATTGCCGGTGTCCGCCATCCCTTCGTCGAAGCTCCGGCCGCGACGTTGCTCGGCTGGAACACCCGCACCGCGGAGTTCGGCGGCCCGGACCTGTGCGACCTGCTCGGCTCGATGATTCCGTTGCCAAAGACCCGGGCTGAGGCGCAAGCCAATGGCGACGCGCGACCCTCGCTCGAAGAACTGTACGGCACGCACGACGGCTACGTACGCAAGCTCGCCGACGCGGCAAGAAAACTGCAGGAGCAGCGGCTGATGCTGCCCGAAGACGTTGAACTGGTGATTCAGGAGGCCGAAGCCGGCGACGTGCTGCGCTAATCAGATGGGTAAAACGCGCGAGCGTGTTCCCCCGTTTAGAACCAGCGCTACGCAGTAGCGTACCCATCGGCATATCGGATAATCGCGCCATGCCGACCGACATTCTGATGGCTGCATTTCGCCGGCTGCTGCGCTGGACGCTGTGGACTGCGGTTTCGCTGTTCCTGATCGGAGTACTGGGTTTTGCTTACGTCACCTTCATCGGCATAACGGTCGATGCCTCGTTTCTGCGCGGGCGAATTGCCACGGCCTTCTCCGACGCGCTCGGTCGCACGGTGCGCTTCGACGGCCCGATGGAACTGGAGATATCCGCGCGGCCTAAATTGCGGGTCGGCGGACTGCATATCGCCAATGTGCCGGGTTTTGAAGGCGGCGAATTTGCCAGCCTAGGCGAGGCGCGCCTCGCGCTCGACCTCTGGCCGCTGCTGCAAAAGCGCCTGAAGATCGAGGAAGTCACGGGAAGCGACGTGCGCGTGCGCCTGCAGAGTCGGGCTGACGGAACCAACAACTGGACCTTCGTGCGGGCGCGCCCGGCGCAACAGCCCGCCTCGGAGCCCGGGACTCCCGCCACCGTAAGCGCCGACCGTGCGCTCGCCCGGCTGGATATCCGGCAGGTCACGCTCGAGAACCTGAATGTCGAGTACGTCGACCGGTTTGGGGCAAGCCACTACTTCGATCTTCACAAGTTATCCGCGCAATCGCCCTCCGGCCAGCCGCTTAAGGTCAGTTTGAACGGCGCGGTGGAGAAGCAGTTTCCCTACCGGCTCGACTTCACCGGCGGCGTGCCGGCGGATCTGTCGGATCCCGCCAAACCGTGGCCGGTGGACCTGACGATCGCGTTCCTGAGTTCGACGCTCACGGTGAACGGCACCCTGTCGGCACGCAGTGGCCAGATCCGTTTCGGCCTCGGCACCGAGAATCTGCTCGAATTCGAACGCCTGTTCCAGACCAAACTCCCCGCGGTGGGCGCCAGCGGCATTGCCGGCACCATCGCCTTTGAACCGGGCAAGGTCTCGCTCAAGCAGCTCGGCGCAGCGATGGGCGGCACCGCGCTGATCGGCGACCTCGATTTCGACTATTCGGCAACCAGGCCGAGGATCAGCGGCGCGCTGACCATTCCGGTGCTGGACCTGCGTCCTTTCCTGAGCGATCGGCCAACCGAAGAAACGCCGTCCACGCCGCCGAAGAGCCTCGCCGAGGTCTATCGGGGATTGTCGCAGGCGAGCTTCACGCTGACCGAACTTACGCGTGCGGATGCCGACGTCACCCTGCGAGTGGGGAGTTGGGCGAGCCTGCCCGGCAACGTGAGCGACGTTTCCTTGCAGGTGAAAATCGACAACGGCCGACTCCAAAC
>CAYNFN010000384.1:0-4592 GCA_964396485.1 uncultured Alcaligenaceae bacterium | reverse complement strand
AGCATTGGGGCGGTAGTTTAATTGGCCTTTGACCGATCTGCCGATTACCTTGCAGCGTGCGCCGCCACGGCGCGATCCGCGCTGGATTTGGCGTATATGATTCAATCGCTCTGTTCATGACAACCCCGGCGGATCCCCTTTGAATACTGATACCACGAAGTCCAGCCGCAAGGTGCAGATTGACGCTCTGCTTCTCAAACTCCCGGGCGTCAGCGCAAGAAAAATCAACGGCCTTGACGCCTACTTCGTCAGCGACAGGATGTTCGCCTGCATCAGCGGCGACGGCGTCGGACTGCGCCTGCCCGCTGCCACCGCGACCGAATTACAGTTCTCAAGGAACAACGTCGTCCCGTTTCAGCCCGGCGGTATGGCAAGTTCGAGAGAATGGATACAGATCAATTGCGCCGAGGCGGCCGAATACGAGAAGGATCTCCAACTGTTTCGGGCCTCGCTCGAGTTCGTGAAAGCCGGCCGCACCCGCTAGGTCGGCAGCGCCGCGAAGGCGCCTTTGCGTTGAGAAGTTTGTTTCTACCTCCGCGTCCTCTGCGTCCTCCGCGGTGAGCGTTTGGTGTCCGCAGTAGGTTATTGGGACAGGTCAAAGAAGATCGGGCGACATTACGGCGCGCAGCACGACCTGCGGATGCTCGCCGCGCACGCGGTGGCTCAACCACCAGATCGCGCCTTTCTTGATGCTCCACGGCATCGGCTCGCCGGCGATCAGCAGCCCCGCCGCCATCCCGAGAGTGGGTTGATGGCCGACGACCACGACAGCACCCCTGTGCTCGGGCCAGCCGGCTGCGGCCAGCACCGCGTTCGGCGGCGCGCCGGGCGCGAGCCGGCGGTCGATTTCGAAATCGTCGCTAAGCGCCGCGGCGGTCTGTTGCGCGCGCTCGGCCGGGCTGACGATGATCCTGGTCCGCCTGGGCAGGCGCGAACTCAGCCATTGCGCGATTGCTTTTGCCTGCTTCACCCCCTTGGGCGTGAGTTCGCGCGCAAGATCGGGCTGGCCGTCAACGGCTTCGGCGTGGCGCCAAAGTATCAGATCCATGTGGGCGTTCTCACAGAATTCTCCGGAGCGTCAATCCCGCACCCGCCATGGCTGCGTTTTCATGAACTGCTTCCACGCTTCGGGAAGCTGGCTGCGGCAGCGTTCGGCCTCGGCGGCGCTCCAGCCGCGCACGTATCCCTCCGCCTGATGGTATGCCGGCGACGATTCCTCCGCGCCCAGGGCGTCGAGCAGCCGCCACGCAACCGCATTGTCATTGAGCCTTCCCAGCAAATCCTGCAACTCCGAGAGTGCGCGAACATAGTTTCGCGCCTTCTTCGGGGCCAGCGGAAGAAAAAACTCGGCGATGTAACGCAGTCGTTTGACCGCGATGCGCAACCGGTGCAGATCCTGGAACGCCAGCTTCTCGATGCGGCGGCCCCGCTTCACCACCACCAAATGCTGGCGTGCCATGGCGGCAGCGGCAAACTGCGGAAGCGCGGCGGCGGCGCGCGCGCCGCCGCCGCGCCAGCCCCCGGCATTCAGTGTTGCCGACAGGCGCAACAGCATGCCGGTGTACGCCGGCGCCGCGACCGCGGTGCGTGCTGCCTGGCCCGCGCGGCGGCGTGCCGCCTGCGCGCGCTTTCTCAGATCGGCAATCCCGGGATGATCGCTCACGCCGCGCGCCGAACGCATCAGCATCTCGGTGACCAACACATCCCAATCCCGCGCAGCGCCCAGCGTCTGCCCGAGCGCCTTGAGTTGTTCCAGCAGTGCCGCAAAGGGCTCCCGCGGCACGGCAGCGCCGAACACGCGAAACACCGAGCGCAGACGCCGCAGCCCCACTCTGGCCTGGTGCAGATACTCGGGGTCGCGGCCCTGCATCAGTCCGTCTTCGTTCGCCTGCATATGCGCGAGACACTGCGAGACGAGTGCGACGAAAGCCTCTTCCATCGTCATCTGCGTCGTCAATTCCGCCGGCGCGGCCTTGACCGGCGCCGGCTTCGCTTTCGCGGCGAGCGCGTAGCCGCGTTCCGCCTTGCTGCGGTTGTCGAGGCGGACCGGCAGTGCGGCGGCGATCTCCAGGGCAAGATCGAATAGGCATCGCGGGGTTCCGGTCTTGAGTTCCAGCTCGATTTCGCAAATCGGCTCGCGCCGGTCGCCGGCCGCGATCACACCCCGGTCAAGACTCACCTCGACAATCTTGCCGGCCGCGCGCCGGAGCAGTGTCGAAGTGCGGTTGAACTCGGTGGTGAAGGCGACGGTGAGCGCTTCGCGCAGCCGTCTGTCGGCGACCAGATCGCCCAGACCGGCCTCGGCGATGGCCGGGAAACTCGGCAGTTGCGCGGCCACTTCGACTTCGTGCTCGGCGCGCTGATGCAACCCGCCTGAGGCCGGCCCATCGCGCTTCACGGTTTGGATCCAGCGCCCGCCCTGGCGCCGCAGGCGCAATGCCGCGCCGGCATTCTTTAGAGCGCGCTCGGGAGTGTCGTAGTACGCCGAGAACAGCCGATGCGTGGCCGGCTTGTCATGCGCGTAGTGCGCGAGCACTTCCCAGAGCCGCAGCGCGTGCTCCTCGGGAACCGACAGCTTGATCTCGATTTCCTGGGACATGACTGCGAATGCGTCGGTTGCTAACGCGCAGCCGCCCGGGCGCCTCAGCTCGCACTGGAGGCGAGTTTCTCCAGTAGCGCGGCCTGTGCCGCTACGCCCCTGCCGCGTTCCGGTTTTCTGCGTTTGAAGCGGCCGTCGCCGTCCATTTCCCAGGCCTGGACGTTGTCGGCGAGATAGGTCCTCAGCGATTCGTCGATCACGCGCTTCTTCAACTTGTCGTCGAGCACCGGAAAGCACACCTCGATGCGGCGGAAGAAGTTGCGGTCCATCCAGTCGGCGCTGGAAAGCAACACCTCGTTCGAGCTACTGAAGTAGAAAACGCGATCGTGCTCGAGAAAACGGCCGATGATCGAGCGTACCCGGATGTTGTCGGAAAGCCCGGGTACGCCCGGGCGCAATGCGCAGACTCCTCGCACGATCAGGTCCACCTGCACGCCGGCCATCGAAGCCTCGTAAAGCGCGGCGATGATCTCAGGCTCGAGCAGCGCGTTCATCTTGGCGATGATGCCGGCGGGCTTTCCCGCGCGCGCCTGCTCGGTTTCGCGCCGGATCGTGCCCAGCACCTGAGAATGCAGCGTGAAGGGCGACTGCCATAGGTGTCTGAGCTTCCCCGCTTTGCCCAGGCCGGTGAGCTGCATGAAAACGTCGTTGACGTCCGCACAGATCTCTTCGTGGCAGGTGAACAAGCCGAAATCGGTGTACTGCATCGCGGTGCGCGCGTGGTAGTTGCCCGTGCCCAGGTGCACGTACCGGCGCAGCCTGTCGTCCTCGCGACGCACCACCATCGACATTTTCGCGTGGGTCTTGAGTCCGACCACGCCGTACACCACGTGCGCGCCGACCTCCTCCAGGCGCGCGGCCCAGTTGATGTTGGCCTCCTCGTCGAAGCGCGCCATCAGTTCCACCACCACGGTGACCTCCTTGCCGCTGCGCGCCGCGTCGATCAGCGTCTGCATGAGCTCGGAGTTGGCGCCGGTGCGATACACGGTCTGCTTGATTGCCACCACATGCGGATCGGCGGCGGCCTGCTGGATGAAGTTGATGACCGGCTTGAACGACTGGAAGGGATGATGCAGCAGGATGTCGCCCTGTCTGATCGCGGCGAAGATGTCCGGACGCTTGGTGAGCGCGCCCGGAATGCCGGGGACGAAAAGCGGGAACTTCAGGTCCGGCCGGTCTACCCAGTCGGGCACCTGCATCAGCCGCACCAGATTCACCGGGCCGTTGACCTGGTACAGATCGTCGCGACCGAGGTTGAACTGGATCAGCAGAAAGTCCGAGATTTCCGGCGAACACAGGTCCGCGACTTCGAGCCGCACCGCGTCGCCGAAGTGGCGCTGCGGCAATTCGCCTTGCAGCGCCAGTCGCAGGTTCTTCACTTCTTCCTCGTCCACGAACAGATCGCTGTTGCGGGTGACGCGGAACTGGTAGCAGCCCTGCACGTCCATGCCGGTGAACAGCTCGCCGACGTGCGCGTGGATGACCGAGGACAGGAATACGAACCCGAAATCGCAGCCGGCAATCTCCTGCGGCAGCCGGATCACTCGCGGCAGCACGCGCGGCGCCTGCACCAGTGCGAATCCGGAATTGCGGCCGAACGCGTCCTTGCCGGACAACTGCACGGCGAAATTGAGGCTCTTGTTGAGGATGCGCGGGAATGGATGCGCCGGGTCCAGTCCGATCGGCGTCATCATCGGCATGATTTCCCTGAGGAAGAACGCCTTGATCCAGGTTTTCTGCGCGTCGGTCCAGTCGCGCCGGCGCAGGAAGCGGATGCCTTCGCGCGCGAGTTGCGGCAGCAGTTCCTCGTTCCATAGCTGGTACTGGCGCGCGACCAGCTCGTGGGTGCGCGAGGATACTTCCTTGAAAGCCTGCGAAGGGGTGGCGCCGTCGGGTCCGGTGGTATCGGCGCCGAGTTCGATCTGCGCCTTCAGGCCTGCCACCCGGATTTCGAAAAATTCGTCCAGGTTGTTGTTGACGATGCACAGGAAGC
>CAYNFN010000383.1:0-3834 GCA_964396485.1 uncultured Alcaligenaceae bacterium | reverse complement strand
ATGAAGCTGTCGCCGGTCGCGGTGGTACTGTGGGCGGCGGCGATGCTCGCTTCGGTAGCGCTGCAGGTACGCGGGCACAAACTCGAGCAGTTGCAGCCCCGCCCTTTCAAGAGCCGCTTCGATTTCGTCCGCCGTGTTCTGGCCGAACAGTTCTTCACCTTTCCGCGCTTCGTCCTGAGCGGACGCTGGTACGAGAATTTCGCGGCGAAGCGGTAATCGAGGCTAAGTCCTGAGTGGTCGCCAGGAAAGCGTGCATCTGGTTTCTCGCTATGCTGGCATTGGCGGTAACGGTCGCCGCCGTGGCCCTGCCTCCCCTGCCGCAACCGCCCGAATACCACCAGTTCGCAGACCAACGCACGCTACTGGGCATCCCGAACTTTTTCAACGTTTCCTCCAACGTCGCGTTTCTGCTGGTCGGCGGTGCCGGCGTCGTTCTGCTTCTCCGAAACCGTTTGCCGCATGCATCGCAACCGCTCCTGGACCCTTCCGTTCGCTGGCCGTACCTGGTCTTGTTCGCTGCGGTGGCGCTGACTTGCGTCGGCTCGGTTTACTATCATCTGGCGCCCGACAACCTGCGGCTGACGTGGGACCGGCTGCCCATGAGCGTCGGTTTCATGGCGCTGCTCGCCGCGATGATCTCGGAGAGAATTCACCCCCGGGCAGGCATGGCTCTGCTCGGCCCGCTGATTCTGGTGGGCGTTACCAGCGTAGGGTACTGGCATTGGGGCGAAGCCGCGGAAACAGGAAACCTGTGGCCTTACGTTGCCGTTCAGTGCTTTGCCATCGTCGCCGTCCTGTTGATCATCTTTCTTTTCCCGCCGCGCTACAGCCGCGGGACGGACGTCCTGGTCGCCGTCGCGTTGTATGCGCTCGCCAAAGGCGCCGAGTTCTACGACCAGGAGATTTTTGCTGCCGGCCAGCTCGTCGGCGGGCACGCACTTAAGCACCTGTTCGCCGCACTGGCGATCTTCTGGATCCTGCGCATGATCTGGAAACGCGGTCCGGCGACGGCAAAAACTGTGACAGGTGACGAGTGACGGAAAAGTTTAGCCAGTTTTTTTCACGTCTTGAGTATTCCTTTGCGATCTCTCTTTTTTCCCTCTGCGCCCTTAAGTTGAAACACTCAAGGGAACACTTGGAGCTGAAGCTGCTGCGTCAACGCTTTTAATGCCGGCGACCGGCCGGCCCAGGCGTGATATAAACGATCGCGTCAGTTCTTCGGAATCCCGTTCTTCGCCGCTTCCTTTGCCTTGGCGATTTGCTCCGGCGTCATTGTCCTCTCCAGCTTCTCGATCGCTTCCCTGGTGTAGAGCGAGTCGCGGTGGGAGCTCTGGGGATTCGCCGCCGAAAGCGAAAGCCACATGTGCGCGGCCACCGGATCCTTTTCCAGACCCTGGCCTTTGTCCGCCATGATCCCGACGTAGTATTGCGAGCGCGCGTCGCCTTGCCGGGCAGCCTTCAGGAACCAATTCGCCGATTCAACCTGGTCGCGCGGCACGCCGAAGCCGTTGTGGTAGAACAACCCCATGAAATACTGCGCTTCGGGCTTGCCCTGATCCGCGAGCACCCTGAACTCGGCGAGCGCCGTGGCGTAATCGCCGGTCCCGTAGGCCTGCACAGCGTCGTCGTAACCGGCGTGCGCAACCAGCGGCAGTACCAGGGCGAGCGAAACAAATAGATGCTTCATCGGTCATCCTCGACTGAATTGTTTGAAAGTCACGCCGGAATTGTAGCGCGTCGGCGGGACCGGAAGCGCCGGGGATGCGGAACTGCGGGAAAACGAAAAACCGGTCCGAGCTCCTGAAGCAGCGGAAAAGGTGAGGCGCCAGGGCTGCCATCCAATTTGTTGCCGCGCAATAAGGGCGGCTGAGCTCGGAACGGAGCTCTCAAGGTGGGATGACTGTGCAGACGGGGCCCCTGTTTTCATCATGGGTCCGTGCTCAACAAGGCGGTCAGAATCGCCTTCTCGCATACACCAAGCGATTGAAATGCGCAGCCCTGGCCACCGGTAGAAATATTCTCCCTGTCGGGGCAGACTGTAAAGGGGAATTTTTCAGGAATCGGCGATACGGCACTATCAGCATGGGACCGTGCGTTGGCGTACGGGTTCCGTGTCCAGCGATAATCATGTTTCGATCTTTTCACTGGAGGAACGCGATGCTTCAGCTTCGACCGAATTGCGAGTGCTGCGACAAGGACCTGCCGCCGGACTCCACCGAGGCCATGATCTGCTCTTTCGAGTGCACCTTCTGCCGCGGCTGCGCGACCGGCGTGCTGCAGGGAGTGTGTCCCAACTGCGGAGGCGAACTGGTCAGACGGCCGATCCGCCCGCACGGCAAGCTCGCCAGGAATCCGGCATCCACCGAACGGGTGCTGAAACCTGATGGCTGCCGGCACGTGGCCTAGAACCGCTTCAAAGACCGGCCCGGGGCATTCCGGCAGCCGGCATGCGGCCCTACACGTCCCTGTGTTTCCACCCGGTTTTATGCTTTTGCACTCTGTAATTTGGTACGCAGGTCTGGGCGGCATTCCGCGCCCGCCGCGGGATTCACGAACTGCGGCTGCGGCTATCCGCCCGGCCCGCCGCCGTTCACGAAGATAACCTGTCCGGTGACGTAGCTGGCATCGGTGGCGAGGAAGGCCACCATGGCCGCTATTTCCTGCGGTTCGCCGGCACGGCGCAAGGGAATCGAGCCGAGAAACGCCTGCGTGCGTTCCGGCCCCATCTTGGTAAAGAACTCCTCGAGCATCTCGGTGCGAATCGGCCCGGGCGCCACGGCGTTTACGCGTATTCCGTTCGGTACCTCCTCCTTGGCGAGGACGCGGGTAAGTGCCACCAGTCCCGCTTTCGATACCGTGTACGCACCAAGACCGGCAGGCAGCCGCTGGGTCGCGTTATTGCAACCAGTCTTTATAAAGACTATATTTAGTCTTAATCCACAGATCAGGTGCCCTCCATGAAGTACTCGACTCAGATCAAGCCCATCAGCTATCTCAAGGCCAATGCGGCCGAGGTCGTGCGGCAACTTGGGGAACGGCGCACGCCGATGGTTATTACGCAGAACGGTGAGGCAAAGATCGTTATCCAGGACGTCGCTTCCTACGAGCAGACCCAGGAGACAATGGCGTTGTTGAAGATCCTTGCCCTCGGCAACAGACAGATCGAGGAAGGCAAGGTGGTTTTGGCTCGGGACGCCATCAAGCGTCTGCGCCAGGAAAAGGCACGCAGTTGATGCGATTCGAAGTGCTGCTTACCGCGGACGCGGATCGCGACCTCCATGAGATCTACGACTACATTGCCGGGCACGATACGCCCGGCAATGCAGTCCATGTCCTCGACCGCATCGAGGATGCTCTGGAAAGATTGTCCAGCTTTCCGAAACGCGGGGTTTATCCGAAAGAACTCCTGGCGCTTGGTATCCGTGAATACCGCCAGACGTTTTTCAAGCCGTACCGGATAATTTACCGAATCATTGACCGGCGGGTCTACGTCTATCTGATTGCCGACGGTCGGCGGGACATGCACACGCTGTTGGCGCGGCGTCTGCTTGGGGCTTGAGGTGGCACGGATGCTGCGGAAAAAGTGTCCCGGGACGCGTATTGTTGTGCTGTCCATGCTTTCCAGCTCCGAGCACGTGTTCCAAGCGTTCGATGCAGGCGCGAACCGCTACCTTCTCAAGGAGTCGGCCGGCGCCGAAATAGAAGCAGCGGTGCGCGCCGCGCACGCCCGGCGCCGCTATCCGCCCGGCCCGCCGCCGTTCACGAAGATAACCTGTCCGGTGACGTAGCTGGCATCGGTGGCGAGGAAGGCCACCATGGCCGCTATTTCCTGCG
>CAYNFN010000382.1:0-3777 GCA_964396485.1 uncultured Alcaligenaceae bacterium | reverse complement strand
TCGCCCAGATCGGCGCGGCGATCGGGCGGGAGTTCAGCTACGAGCTAATTTCTGCAGTCGCCCCGATGGCTCAGAGCCAACTCGATTCCGCACTAAGCCAACTCACCGATTCGGGGCTGGCGTTTCGTCGCGGGACGCCGCCGGATGCGATCTACACCTTCAAGCACGCCTTGGTGCAGGACGCGGCTTACGACTCGCTGCTCAAGAGCCGCAGGCAGGAACTGCATGCAAAGATCGCGCGGGTGATCGAGGAGCGCTTCCCGAAGATCAAGACCACCGAGCCCGAAGTGCTGGCCCATCACCTTACCGCTGCGGGCCTCGCAGAGGCCGCCATTCCGCTCTGGCAGAGCGCTGGCGCGCTGGCGTTGAAACGCATGGCCCTGACCGACGCTATCTCCCATCTCAATCGAGGGCTGGAACTGGTCTCGACCCTGCCTCGGTCATCGGAACGACACGCCAGCGAACTGGGGCTGCGCACCCCCTTGGGAACAGCGTGGCTGGCACTCAAAGGCTGGCCGGCCCGAGAAGTCTGGACCAGCCTTCACCCGGCACTTGCCTTGGCGAAGTCGCTCAAGCTCAGCGACGCGCTGCTGCCCATCCTCTGGGGACTAATGAACAACGTCCTGACGCAAGGGCGCGTTGCCGAGTCCCTCCAGTGGGTGGAGGAAATGCTCGACACGGCAATGGCGACCGGCGATCGAGACCTGCTGATCGGGGGACACCACGCTGCCTGCGGCGGCTACTTCTGGATGGGCGAGCTTATCGACGCTCTGAAGCACGCCGACAAGGTGTTGGAGCTCTACGACGGCGAGAAGCATCGCCATCTTGTGGACATTCTCAACCACGATCCCAAGACGGCGGTCGGCAGCATTGCCTCGATCTCCACCTGGATGCTGGGCTATCCGGATCGGGCGGTGCGGCTGAGCGATGAAGCAGTTGCGCACGCCCGCCGCCGCGCTCACCCCTTCGACCTCGGCTGGGCGCTGGCGGTCGGGACGGAAGCGTTCGATTACCGCTGTGAGCCCGAGGAACTGCGCAAGCGCTCGGAAGAATGTGAGCGGCTGGGTCGCGAGAACAGCCTGCCTGTGCTGTGGGCGCTGCTGGCACCCGTTGAATATGGCGTGGCACTCATCCGGGAAGGCAGACCTGCCGAAGGAATTACCCCGCTCAAGGCCGGCCTGGCGGTTTGGGACGCAAGCGGTGGCAAGGTTCGCAGTCCCTACGCCAAATCGGTTCTTGCCGAGGGCATGGCGCTGACCGGCGAAATCGACAATGCCCTGCAGCTGATCGATGACCAGATCGAGCAGGTCGAGCGCCCTGGATGGGAAGAGCGCGCCCACTACGCCGAAATCCTGCGGCTCAAAGGCTGGATGCTCTCGCTCAAGGGCGATCTCGAAGGCGCGGAGAAAAACTACCTCGCCTCGCTCGACTGGGCGCGCCAACAGCAGGCCAAGTCCTGGGAGCTGCGCACTTCAACGAGTCTCGCGAGATTGTGGCAAAGCCAGGGCAAGCGCAAGGAAGCGCACGATCTGCTTGCGCCGATATACAGCTGGTTCACCGAAGGCTTCGACACTAAGGACCTGAAGGACGCAAAGGCGCTGTTAGCTAATCTCAACGGATGAGCGTTGCGTTGCGGCTCCATGCATGGCCCGACAATGAACTCTCGTGATGGCATCGGGTCCGCGTAGTACTCCGGGCATGCGATCTGGAAATTCAATAACTGGCGGTCTACTCGGAAGTGTTGTTGCTTCCCGGACTTCCGAGTAGACTTCCGAGCTATGCGAATTGTCGAACTCCTCAAATTGCCGGAAGGCAAGACCCTCGAATTCAAGCGCGATCTGTCAAGTCCAGAGGGAGTCCTGCGTACTATCGTCGCTTTCGCCAACACCGCCGGCGGCACCCTTTTAATCGGGGTGGAGGACGGCACTCGCCACGTGCTCGGCATCGACAGGCCCGTGGATGCGGAGGAGCGTCTGGCAAACCTGATTGCGGACAGCATTGCACCGCACCTGTTGCCCGACATCGAAATCGCAGCCTGGCGAGACACGCACATTCTCTGCGTCCAAATCTTCCCCAGTAGCAGCCGACCACATCATCTAAAGAAAATAGGGCCCGCGCAAGGCGTCTACGTCAGACTGGGTTCTTCGAATCGTCGAGCCGATCATGATCTGATCGAGGAACTCCAGCGGCATGGACGCAACATCTACTATGACGAGCAACCCATGGCGGATCTGGACTCGGAAGCACTGGACTTCCGAGCTGCTTCCGAGCAGTTTTCCGAGCTGCGTAAGCTGAAACGTTACGACATGGAGACGCTTCATCTTGTTACGACGCAGCAGGCTCGTAAAGTGCCAACCATCGGCGGCGTTCTGCTGTTCGGAAAACAACGTGACAAGTATTTTCCGGATGCCTGGATTCAAGCGGGAAAATTTTCTGGTACCAACAGGAGTCAGATCCTCGATCGGGCTCAGATACGATCCTATCCTGCCGTCGCGGTAAACGAGGCGATTGCTTTCGTGCATAAGCATATGCATCACGGTGCGCAGATCGGTCGTGCCAAGCGAACGGAACGTTGGACCTTGCCACCTGTGGCCATCAGAGAGGCGATTATTAACGCGGTAGTACACACCGATTATTCGCAACGTGGCGCGCCCATCCGGATTTCCTTGTTTGAAGACAGACTCGAGGTAGAGAATCCGGGGATTCTGCCCTTCGGATTGATCATAGATGACTTACATCAGGGGATATCCAAACTGCGCAATCGCGTACTTGGGCGCGTTTTCCATGAATTGGGACTGGTCGAACAATGGGGCAGCGGTATTCAGCGCATGACCACCGCCTGTCTGGACGCGGGCCATCCGGCACCCGTGCTGGAAGAAGTCGGAACCAGGTTCCGAGTGACGCTGTATATAACCATTGGGACTGGGACGAAGCTGAACGAGACCAATCGGAGCATCTTGGATGTGCTGGCAGCCAGCGAAGGATGTCTCACCAGCGAAATCTCGCATGCCATCCGACTCACGCCTCGCGCCACGCGTACGCGGCTGGCGAAATTGGTCGAGTTGGGACTCGTCGTGGAAATAGGAAGCGGGCCACAGGATCCGAAGCGGCGATATCATTTGGCAAGTTCCCCGAGAAGAAAAGCATGATATGCCCTTCGTTCATGAGCCGCTTTGGGTCACCGCCATCAGTCCAGAGAAGGGTATGAGCAACGTTCGCCAATGGCTTGCTGGGATCGGATTCGGGCAATTCGCCGACGCATTTGAGCAGAACCGGATTGATCTGGATATCGCCCGCGACCTGACGGACCAAGATCTGCGGGACCTGGGCGTGTCGGCCCTTGGAGATCGCAAGCTCTTGCTGCGCGCTATCGCCTCGCTTAAAGATCTGACGCAAGAGAACCCCACTGACAGCTCGCCCGCCCAAGCGGTGGTCCCGATGCAAGAAGGCGAGCGCCGCCAGTTGACTGTGCTGTTCTGCGACATGGTGGGCTTCACCGAACTGGCCAACCGCGTCGATCCCGAAGTGCTGCAGAGAGTCATCCGCAGCTACGAGGATGCGTGCGCGGTGTGCATCACTCGCTACGAAGGCTACGTGTTCCAGCGCCTGGGCGATGGCATCGTGGCCTTCTTTGGCTATCCGCTCGCCCATGAAGGCGAGGCCGAGCGCGCCATCCGTGCGGGACTGGAGATCATCGAGGCTTTGTCCAAGCTCGACGTCCCTGACGCCGGCCATCTTGCGGTGCGCATCGGTATCGCTACCGGGCTGGTCGTGGTC
>CAYNFN010000381.1:0-4787 GCA_964396485.1 uncultured Alcaligenaceae bacterium | reverse complement strand
TCGGTCAGCAAATAGATGTGGCCGTCGGGGCCGGTGCGCACACCGCGGATGCGGCCGAGTTCGCCCTGGATCAGGCGCTCTTCCCTGAGGATTTTACTGCCGTCCAGTTCCAGTCTCGCCAGCATCTGGAACTTCAGTGAGCCGACGAACAGGTTGCCGCGCCAGTTGGGGAAGCGCTCGCCGGTGTAGAACGCCATCCCGGACGGGGCGATCGACGGGACCCAGTAATAAAGCGGCTGTTCCATGCCCGGCTTTTCGGTTCCTTCGCCGATCTTGGTGCCGATCCCGTAGTTCACGCCATAAGTGATGACCGGCCATCCGTAATTGCGTCCGGCACGCATGACGTTGACTTCGTCGCCGCCCTGCGGTCCATGCTCGTGGGTCCACAGTTCACCGGTCTGCGGATGCAGCGCCGCGCCCTGCATGTTGCGGTTTCCCAGCGTGAATTTTTCGGGACGGGCGCCCGGGCGGTTCACGAAGGGATTGTCGGCAGGCACGCGCCCGTCGTCGTGGAGCCGGATGACCGAGCCGGTGTGGTCGTCGAGCTGCTGTGCGCGCTCCTTGTCGCCGCGGTCGCCGAGCGTGAGATAGAGAAATCCATTGCGGTCGAACACGATGCGGCCGCCGAAGTGCTGCCCCTTGCGCGACTTCGGTTGCAGGCGAAAAAGCACTTGTGTATCGGTCAGCCGGTTACCGTCGAGTCTGGCGCGCAGCAATTCCGTCGCCCATCCGCCGCTGCCGGGGCCGTTGTAGGAGATATAGATCCAGCCGTTTTCCGCGAAGCGGGGGTGAAGCACCACGTCGAACAGGCCGCCCTGTCCCGCCTCGACGACGGTGGGCAGGCCTTCGACCGGGCTGGGTTCAAGTCTGAAGTCCTTCGAAACGATGCGCAACCGCCCCGGCCGCTCCGTCACCAGCATGCGTCCGTCGGGAAGAAAGGCGATCGACCACGGATTCTCCAGGCCCTCGACCAGCGTGACCAGACGAAAACCGTGTTTCTCCGAACTGAAGCTGCGTTCCTTCGCGAAGGACGCCGGAACGGGCACAGCAAGCGCAACCAGGAAAAAGGCGGCGGCAAAAGAAAATACGCGGCGTCGGATGTGCATGATTTTCTCTGGAAAAACCGTTACGCAAAGGTTCTTTTCAATACCGTCTTTTCAATACCCGCTCGACGGGTGCCCTTGAGGGGTGCGCGAAGGCGCAAAGGAGACCTGTACAGGAATTGAACGCAGCGGGAGATCGGCTTGGGCGATTCCCGTACATTGCCCTTTATTCATTGGCTGACCTGATTGCGTCCCTTGTCCTTTGCACGATACAGCGCTTCGTCGGCCGCGCGAATCACTTTCGCCGGCGAATTCAGATACTCGTTGTGTTCGGCTACGCCGATGCTGACGGTGACCGACAGGACCTGGTCCGGTTTCCGGAACGCGCGCACGTCCGAGCCGGGCCGCAGATTCTTCTGCGTGCCGGTCGCGGAACGCCGGTCGTCGCCCGGGCGGGAATCGTTGCGCCGGTCGTCGGTGCGGATTGCCATTCTGTAGGACTCGATGTTCTGCCGAAGGGTCTCCAGGTGCGGCAGCGCCTCCTTCATGGTCTGGTCGAAGAACAAAACGGCGAACTCCTCGCCGCCGTAGCGGAATGCCTTGCCGTCCCCGTCGAGCTCGGCAAGGCGCGCCCCGACCAGTTTCAGCACCTGGTCGCCAATGTCGTGGCCGTGCGTGTCGTTGAATTTCTTGAAGTGGTCCACATCCACCATCGCAATCGCATAGACCGGCCCCAATGCGACCAGCCGCTCCTCGAGCGCGCGCCGGCCGGGCAGGCCGGTAAGCTCGTCGCGGAACGCCATGCGGTGCGACTCCTGGAGTACGGCCAGCAGAAGGATGGCGCCCGCTGCCGCGATGAACGCCGCAAACACACCCGGGGTAATGGGCCACTGGCAGGCCACGAAGAACGCCACCAACGCGCCGGCCAGGCCGATTTCGAGCCGCGAATGCTGCTGCCACGCGTTGACCACTGCAACCGCGAACGCCGCGGCCATGAGAACCCGGCCGAGGAAGGGTACCGGCTCCGGCCTGATCAGCCAGTGCTCCAGCACCGCGTGCCATGCCGTTCCCGACAGGGCGCTCTTGCCCGCGCCTGCCACCCAGGCGGTAAGCAGAATCTGGGTGATCAGCAACAGCAGCCAACGGTAATTGCGGAAATAGGATATGCCCCTTTCAGGGATCAGCAAGGCAAGCAGGATGTTGAGCGGCACGAAGACCGCGAGGGAGGCAAACACGGCACGACCGGCGAAGTTAATCGACTCCGCATCGTGGGCCAGGCGGTAGCCGACGAATGCGATAAGCAGGGACAGCAGGACTATGAATGCGCGCCCGCGGTTGAACCAAAGGCTGATCGCCGCGCCCAGCAAGAGCACGGTGTAGGGTCCGAAAACGCTGAATCCGGCAAACGAGGCCGGCAACCTTCGTCCGATCGCGACCACCAGCGCTGCGATGACGATGATCGCCACCGGCATGATCAGCGGACTCAGCGCTCGAAGTTGGGCGGTGGAGATCACGGCTGATCAGTTCCGGGGGAAGAACAGAACCCGAGGTCGCGGCCCCGGGCACAAGTTGAAGCAACAGTAATCCGCGGAACTCATGATCCCGACACTCAGGTACCGTCTTGTTGCAGTATGAATGAATCATACCGCTGAATCGCGAACAAAGGAGTCCCGGGGTGTGCCGCGAGCCGGCCCGCCAGCGACGCCCTGGAAGGCACGCCATGATTCCGGGAGCCGGTGAATTTTGAGTTCACTCATCCGGAACTCGTGTGGGTCACAATCACCATGAAGCCGGGTTTCAGTTGCGAGCGTCCTAGTTCTACCCTCATCCCCAGCCCTTCTCCCGGGGGGGAGAAGGGTGCACACTGCCCTCTCCCTCTGGGAGAGGGTCGCGCAGAGCGCGGGGTGAGGGAGTTGTTTCGCGCCCTCTTGCCCACAGGAATGTCGGAAGGACCTAAGAGTTAAACTTGGCCATATCCCAGGCCGCCGACATGTTTGCCGATCCCCTTCTCCTCGCCAGGGCCCAGTTCGGGCTCAATATCGCCTTCCACATTGTTTTTCCGAGCATCACCATCGCGCTTGCGTGGGTGCTGGTGTACCTGCGCGTGCGCATCGGGCGCGGCGGTGAAGCATGGCTCGCGCACGCCTATCGGCTGTGGGTAAAGGTGTTCGCGCTGTCGTTCGCCCTGGGCGTGGTGTCGGGCATTACGATGAGCTTCCAGTTCGGCACCAACTGGCCGGGTTTCATGCAGAAGGCCGGAAACATCGCCGGTCCCCTGCTGGGTTACGAGGTGTTGACCGCATTTTTTCTCGAGGCGACTTTCCTCGGCGTGATGCTGTTCGGGCGCGACCGCGTGCCGGGGTGGATGCATACGGCTTCGGCATTCCTGGTGGCGATCGGCACATCGGCTTCGGCTTTCTGGATCCTGGCGCTCAATTCCTGGATGCAGACGCCGCGGGGATTCGAAATCATTGACGGGCAACTGCATGCGACCGACTGGTGGGCGATCATCTTCAACCCGAGTTTTCCGTACCGGCTGACGCACATGATGATCGCCTCCGGGTTGACGGCGGCGTTTTTGATCGCCGGCATCTCGGCGCTGCAGTTGCTGCGCAAGCCGCAGTTCGAACCGGCACGGAGGATGTTGCGGGTGGGTATCGTGATCGCGGCAGTGCTGACGCCGGCACAGATCATGGTGGGCGACCTGCATGGGCTCAACACGCTCGAGCACCAGCCGGCAAAGATCGCCGCCATCGAAGGCATCTGGGAAACGGCGCGCGGCGCGCCGCTACTGCTGTTCGCCATGCCGAACGGCAAGGAGCGGCGCAACGACTACGCGATCTCCATCCCCAGGGGTGCGAGCCTGATCCTCACCCACGAGCTCGACGGCGAGCTCAAAGGCCTGAACGAGTTCGGCGACAAGCACCCGCCGGTTATGCCTGTGTTCTGGAGCTTCCGCGTCATGGTCGGCGTGGGCGTGCTGATGCTGGCGCTGTCATGGTTGGGCGCCTGGTATCTGTTGCGGCGGCGCGAGATTCCGCGCCGGCTGCTGCCGGGTTTTGCCGCCATGGCGTTTTCGGGTTGGGTGGCGGTGCTGGCGGGCTGGCTCACCACCGAAATCGGCCGCCAGCCTTACCTCGTCTACGGCGTGATCACCACCGCCGAAACCGCTTCGGACGTGCCGGCTCCGTACATTGCGCTCACGCTCGCCAGCTACCTGGTGGTGTATACGCTGTTGTTGATTTCATACATGGTGGTGCTCACCCAGCTCGCGCTGAAAGAGGCGGATGGCGATGGGCACCGGCAGCCGTCGCGCGCCGCGCTCCAGCCGGCGGGTGCGCAGGGACAATGATCGCCATGCAACTCGACCTTCCGCTGATCTTCATGGTTCTGATGGGCCTGGCAATCCTCGCCTACGTCATCCTCGACGGTTTCGACCTCGGAGTGGGGATCCTGCTGCCGCTGGCTACGCGCGAGGAGCAGGACATGATGGTGGCTTCGATAGGCCCCTTCTGGGACGCAAACGAAACCTGGCTGGTGCTCGGTGTGGGAATCCTGCTGGTCGCGTTCCCGCATGCGCACGGCGTCATCCTGTCTTCGCTTTACCTGGAAGTCGCGTTGATGCTGATCGCGCTCATCCTGCGCGGCGTGGCTTTCGAGTTCCGGGTAAAGGCGTCGGGCTGGCACCAGGAGGCATGGAACCGGCTGTTCTTCGTCGGCTCGCTCGGGGCGGCGATCGCCCAG
>CAYNFN010000380.1:0-3548 GCA_964396485.1 uncultured Alcaligenaceae bacterium | reverse complement strand
CAGGCTTTCGGCAAGTTCGCGATAGCTGTAGAAGCGCCCGTTGGGATGACGCCGCCACGAGCCCAGGTGGACTTCGTAGGCGTTGATCGGCGCATGCAGCCAATCGTCGCCGGCGCGCGCCATCATCCAGGCGCCGTCCCGCCAATCGTAGGAATGATCCGCGGTGACGCGCGCGGCGGTCCCGGGGCGCAGTTCATAGGCGCGTGCGTAGGGGTCGGTCTTGGCGAGGATTTCGCCGGTGGCGCGGTTGCGGATCTCGTACTTGTACAGCGTGCTCTCGCCCAACCCCGGGATGAACAGTTCCCAGACGCCGCTCACCCCGTGTGTCGCCATCGGGTACGCGCGCCCGTCCCAGCCCTCCAAGTCTCCCACTACGCTGACCCTTTGCGCATTCGGCGCCCAGCAGGCGAAACGCACCCCTGCCACGCCCTCGCGAACCTCGGTGCGGCTGCCGAGCATGCGATAGGCCTGCTCGAGACGGCCTTCGTTGAACAGGTACAATTCATCGGCGCTGATGATGGGGCGAAAACCATAAGGGTCGAAGGTTTCGAAGCTGTGCCCCGACTCGTTCACCCGCAACCGCACCGGCTGTGGCGGCGGCTTGGCTCCGCGCCATGCGAACACGCCGTCGGGATGTGCCTTCTCCATCTTCACGAATCCGGACACGGTAGACACTGCAACCTCGGAGGCGTAAGGCCGGAACACGCGCAGCATCCAGCCCTTGCCGTCGCGATGCAGACCGAGCACGCCGAACGGATCGTGATGGCGCGCGCCGACCAGGGCGTCGAGGTCCGCTTCGGCGGTGGCGGAAACAGTAGTTTTCATGGGCGATGGCGGGAAAGTCTCGACCGGGCGATGCGCGGAATCCGTGACTGCGGGCGAGGGCGCACCTATTATAAGGGGCGGCGTCTTCCGCTCCTCTGCTTTTTGAGACCAGTCAAAGGTTTATGACTGACGCGGCCGGCGCTTCCGATCCTTCAACGTGTGCACCAGGAGCAACGCGTGTCCGACACTGACTCGAACGTCCGCTTCGTCAGCCTTATCACCAAGAACACCTATGGACTGGTGCTTGCCGGCGGACGCGGCAGCCGCTTGAGGAACCTCACGGACTGGCGGGCAAAACCGGCGGTGCCTTTCGGCGGAAAATTCCGCATCATCGACTTTCCGCTGTCGAACTGCGTCAACTCCGGCATCCGCCGCGTCGGCATCGCCACCCAGTACAAGTCGCACAGCCTGATCCGTCACATCCAGCGCGGCTGGAGTTTTCTAGACGGACGCTTCCAGGAATTCGTCGATATTTTGCCCGCCTCCCAGCGCACTGACGAGGAAAGTTGGTACCAGGGCACAGCCGATGCGGTGTTCCAGAACCTCGACATCCTGCGCTCCTACGACCCGGATCACATCCTGATCCTCGCCGGCGATCACATCTACAAGATGGACTACGGCAAGCTGCTCGCGTATCACGTGGCCAAGAACGCCGACATGACGGTGGCCTGCCTGGAAGTGCCGGTCGAGAAAGCCGGGGCATTCGGCGTGATGGCGGTGAACGAAGACTGGCGCGTGAACGCTTTTCAGGAAAAACCGGCCCGGCCGTCCTCGATCCCCGCCGATCCGGCGCTATCGCTCGCCAGCATGGGCATCTACGTATTCAATGCACCATTCCTGTACGAACAGCTCGCGCGCGACGCCGACACGCCCGATTCCAGCCACGACTTCGGCAAGGACATCATTCCCCATCTGGTGCCGCGATATCGCGTGTTTGCGCAGCGCTTCGACGACAGCTGTGTCGGAATGGACGGCAAGCCGGCGTACTGGAAAGATGTGGGCACGGTAGATGCGTACTGGGAAGCGAACATGGATTTAACCCACGTCACGCCGGATCTCAACATGTACGACACCGAATGGCCGATCTGGACGCACCAGGAGCAATTGCCGCCGGCCAAGTTCGTCTTCGATGACGACGGACGGCGCGGCATGGCGGTGGATTCGGTGGTGTCCGGCGGCTGCATCATCAGCGGCGCAAAGATCGCGCGTTCGCTGCTGTTTTCCAACGTGCGCGTGCATAGCTACAGCAGCATCGAGGACTCGGTCATCCTTCCGGACGTCGAAGTGCACCGCAGCGTGCGTCTGAAGCGTGTGGTGGTTGAAAAGCGCTGCACCCTGCCCGAAGGTCTCGCGGTCGGGTTCGATCCCGCCGAGGACCGCAAGCGTTTCCACGTCTCCGAGCGGGGCATCACGCTGATCACGCCGGAGATGCTGGGCCAGGAAGTGTTGCACCAGCGCTGACGGTCGGACGATGAGCGGCAATTCAAAGCTGGATCTGGTCCTGCTGTGGCACATGCACCAGCCGGATTTCCGCGACCACGCTACCGGCGAATATACCCAGCCCTGGGTGTATCTGCACGCGATCAAGGACTACAGCGACATGGCGGCGCACCTGGAGAATCACCCCAAGGTGCGCGCCGTGGTCAATTTCACCCCGGTGCTGCTCGACCAGCTCGAGGACTACGCCGACCAGTTCGCCGCCGGGCGGTTTCGCGATCCGCTCCTGCGGCTGCTTGCGCATCCCGATCTGTACCGCCTCGACGCCGCCGAGCGCGATCTGGTGCTGCGCCGCTGCTTCAAGGCGAATCATCAAAAGATGATCGAGCCGTATCCGTCTTATCGGCGGCTTTGGGACCTCTATACCCTGACGCAGCAACCCGGAACCGCCGGAGAAAGCTATCTTTCCGCGCAGTACCTCGGCGATCTATTGACCTGGTATCACCTCGCGTGGGTGGGCGAAACGGTGCGCCGGCGTGACCAGGCCGTGCCGCAATTGCTGGCGAAAGCGCAGAACTTCTCGCACGCCGACCGCATGCAGCTCGTCGAACTGATCGGCCAGGAAACGAGCGCGGTGGTGCCGCGCTACCGCAAGCTCGCCGCGCAGGGGCGCATCGAACTCACCACCAGCCCCGCATTTCACCCGATCGGCCCGCTGCTGATCTCCTTCGAGGCGGCGCGTGAAACCGTGCCCGATGCGCCGCTGCCGCAAAGCTCGCATTACCCGGGCGGTCGCACGCGCGCGTCCGCGCACATCGCCGCAGCCAGGGAAAGCCACACGCGCCGCTTCGGCCAGCCGCCGCGGGGCATGTGGCCGGCCGAAGGCGCCGTATCGCAGGTGTTCGCGGACCTGCTTGCGGAAGGCGGATGCGAATGGATCGCCAGCGGCGAAGGCGTGCTGGTGAACAGCCTGCGCAAGAACAACGCGCCGGTTCCCGAGCGGCACAATTTTCTGTACCGGCCTTACCGGCTCAGCGGCGTTCATGCGCCAGTGACCTGTTTCTTTCGCGACGACCGCCTTTCGGACCTGATCGGCTTCGAGTACTGCGAGTGGCACGGCAAAGAGGCGGCCGCGCATTTCCTGGGCGAGTTGAAGGGAATCATCGAGCAGGGCGATGCATCCGAGCGCCGGGTCGTCAGCGTAATTCTGGATGGCGAGAACGCCTGGGAGTACTACCCCTACAACGGCTACTTCTTTCTCGATGAATTGTATGGCGCACTGGAAG
>CAYNFN010000379.1:0-8951 GCA_964396485.1 uncultured Alcaligenaceae bacterium | reverse complement strand
GAAATTCGCGGCGTTTCGGTGCTGATTTACGACCAGACCTGTGCGGCGGAAAAACGCCGCCGCCGCAAAAAAGGCGAGTACCCGAAGGCCACGCAGCGGGTATTCATCAACGAAGCCGTCTGCGAAGGCTGCGGCGACTGTGGCGTGCAGTCGAACTGTACTTCGATCCTGCCGGTGGAAACCGAGTTCGGGCGCAAGCGCGCGATCGACCAGTCCTCCTGCAACCAGGACTATTCCTGCGTCAAGGGTTTCTGTCCGAGTTTCGTGACAGTGGAAGGCGGCACGCCGAGGAAGTCGCGCGCGGCAAGACGCGAAACCACTGTTTCGCTCGGGCCGCTGCCGGAACCGGCCTTCGCAACGCTCGGCGAAACGCCTTACAACATCCTGATCACCGGAATCGGCGGCACCGGCGTCATCACCATCGGCGCGCTGCTGGGCATGGCCGCGCACCTGGAGGGCAAGGGCACCTCGGCGCTGGACATGACCGGAATGTCGCAGAAGAACGGTGCCGTCACTTCGCATGTTCGCATCGCCCGCACGCCGGCCGGCATCCGCGCGCAAAGCATCGCCACCGGGAAGGCCGACCTGATCCTCGGCTGTGACATGCTGACCGCGGGCGCGCACGATGCCATTTCCAAGACCCGGCCCGGGCGCACCGTGGCCGTGATCAACATCCATCAGCAGCCTCCCGGCCAATTCGCCCAGGATCCCGACTGGCAGTTCCCGGCCGAGGAAATTCGCGCACTGATCGACGAGTCGGTCAACGGCCGCGCGCATTTCATCGACGCCACCCGGCTCGCTACCGCCCTGCTGGGCGACTCGATCGCCACCAACCTGTTCATGCTCGGCTTCGCCTTCCAGAACGGGCTGATTCCCCTGCAACAGGCCTCGATCCTGCGCGCGATCGAGTTGAACGCCGTGTCCGTCGACGCCAACAAGCAGGCGTTCGACTGGGGGCGCCGCGCCGCGGTCGATCTGCGGCAAGTCGAGACAATTGCCACGCCGGCGCAGCCGGTGGTAGTTCAGATGCCGCAGAGCCTGGAGACGCTGCTGCGCCGGCGCATCGTCTTCCTGACCGAGTACCAGGACGCGGCGTATGCGAAACGCTACGAGGCCCTGGTTGAAAAGTTCCGTCGTGCCGAAGCGCGGATCGGCAAGGGCGATGCGCTGACCAGGGCGGTCGCGCGATATCTGTCCAAGTTGATGGCCTACAAGGACGAGTACGAGATCGCCAGGCTTTACGCGACCGGCGATTTCGAGAAACGGCTGCACGACGCGTTCGAAGGCGAGTTCACAGTGAAGTACAACCTCGCCCCGCCGCTGCTGGCGAAGCGCGACGCACAGGGCCGGCTCGTCAAGGCGCAATACGGCGCCTGGATGGGACATGCGTTCCGATGGCTGGCCCGCTTCAAGCGCCTGCGCGGCACCTTCCTCGATCCGTTTGGCCGTACCGCGGAGAGAAAGATGGAGCGCGGGCTGATCCGCGATTACGAAACCCTGATGGATGAAATCGCGCGCGCGTTGTCCAAGGAAAACTATGAGGTCGCGGTTGCGCTGGCCAGCCTGCCGGAACGCATCCGCGGCTTCGGCCATGTAAAGCAGCGCAACGTTGAGGCGGTCGCGGTAGAACGCGATGCCCTGCTCGCCCGCTTCCGTGCCCTGGCGGCCGGGGTCGAGCATGCCGCCTGATGCGCGCAAGCGTCGCGATTCGGGCCGGGGGTTATGCTGGCAAACACCGGGTTTGCGGATCAAGTTTACGTTCACGTAAACGTAAGCAATAATGGCTGCCCCGGCGCAATGACTCATTCCGGCATCAGCGCGGAAACGCCCGGGCCGCGTCATCAACCGCAAACGGACGGGACCACCCCATGACTGATCTCAGCGTACGGACCGCCGATCAAGGCAAGCAGGCGAAGAACAAGGTACGCTTCGTCACCGCCGCCAGCCTGTTCGATGGCCACGACGCCTCGATCAACATCATGCGCCGCATCCTGCAGGCGAGCGGCGTCGAAGTCGTACACCTCGGCCACAACCGGTCGGTCGACGAGATTGTCACCGCGGCCATCCAGGAAGACGTGCAAGGCATCGCCGTATCCTCGTATCAGGGCGGCCATGTCGAGTATTTCAAATACACCATCGACCTGCTGCGCGAGCGCGGCGGCGCGGGAATCAAGGTTTTTGGCGGCGGCGGCGGCGTGATCGTTCCGAGCGAGATCGAAGAGCTGCACGGCTACGGTGTGGCGCGCATATATTCTCCGGAGGACGGCGCACGCATGGGCCTCCAGGGAATGATCACGGACATGATCCGCACCGCGGACCGCAATCTGTCTGCGGAGTTGCCGGCGAGCCTCGACGAAGTCTTCCGCGGCAATGTGCGCGACCTGGCGCGCGTCATCACCGGGCTCGAGAACGCGACGCTGCCGAAGCCCCTGCGCCAGACGCTGGCGAAGCGGGCGGCGGAGCACGACAACGTGCCGGTGCTCGGCATCACCGGAACCGGCGGCTCGGGCAAGTCGTCGCTCACCGACGAACTGATCCGCCGCTTCCGCATCGACCGGGACGACGCGCTCAAGATCGCCGTGATCGCCGTGGATCCGTCGCGGCGCAAGAGCGGCGGCGCGCTCTTGGGCGACCGCATCCGCATGAACGCGATCAATCATCCGAACATCTACATGCGCTCGCTCGCCACCCGCGATGCCGGAGCCGAGATCGCCGCCTGCCTGCCGGACGTGATCGCCGCCTGCAAATGCGCCGGCTTCGACCTGATACTGGTGGAGACTTCCGGCATCGGCCAGGGGGACGCGGCCATCGTCCCGCATGTGGACTTCTCGCTGTACGTGATGACGCCCGAGTTCGGCGCCGCCAGCCAGCTCGAGAAAATCGACATGCTCGACTTTGCCGACTTCGTTGCGATCAACAAGTTCGATCGCCGCGGGGCGCAGGATGCGCTACGCGACGTGCGCAAGCAGATGCAGCGCAACCGCAGCGCCTTCAACGCAGCCGCCGAGGCGATGCCGGTGTTCGGCACCATGGCCTCGCGGTTCAACGACGACGGCGTGACCGCGCTCTATCAGGCCATTGTCGCCGAACTCACGACCCGCGGGCTCAAGGCCGGCGACGGCAGGCTCAAGCCGACCACGGTAATGGCGTCGTCGGGCCAGAACGTCATCGTTCCGCCGGCGCGCGTGCGCTATCTGGCGGAAATTGCCGAAACCGTGCGCGGCTATCACGCCGACGTGGCGAAACAGACCGGGATCGCGCGCGAGCGACAGCAGTTGCGCGAAGCGAAGCGCATGCTCCACCTCTCCCCGGCCCTCTCCCCCGCAAATGGCGGAGAGGGAGTAACGGCAGCACTGGATGTGCTAATCGCCGAAAGAGAGAAGACACTGAGTCCGGAGGCAAAGAGACTGCTGGACGAATGGCCGCGGATCCGGCAGTCCTATTCGGGTGACGAACAGGTCACGAAGACCCGCGATCGCGAGATCCGCACGGTGCTGACGACCACGTCGCTTTCCGGCACCAAGGTGCCGAAGGTGGCGCTGCCGAAGTTCGAGGACGACGGCGAGACGCTGAAGTGGCTGATGCGGGAGAACCTGCCCGGCTATTTCCCGTACACGGCGGGGGTGTTCCCGTTCAAGCGCGAGAACGAGGACCCGACCCGGATGTTCGCCGGCGAGGGCGATCCGTTCCGCACCAACGCCCGATTCAAGTTTCTCAGCCGGGACATGCCGGCGAAGCGACTTTCGACTGCGTTTGATTCGGTGACGCTGTACGGCTTCGACCCGCACGAACGTCCGGATATCTACGGCAAGGTCGGCAACTCCGGGGTATCGATCGCGACGCTGGACGACATGAAGGTGCTGTACTCCGGCTTCGACCTGTGCGATGCGGCGACCTCGGTTTCGATGACCATCAACGGACCGGCCCCGACCATCCTGGCAATGTTCGTCAACACCGCGATCGACCAGCAGATCGAGAAGTTCGCCGCGCAGCACGGCCGGCAGCCGAACGAACAGGAAACCTCGAAAATCCGCGCCTGGGCGCTGGAGAACGTGCGCGGCACGGTGCAGGCCGACATCCTCAAGGAAGACCAGGGCCAGAACACGTGCATTTTCTCGACTGAGTTCTCGCTCAAGGTGATGGGCGACATCCAGGAGTACTTCGTCAAGCACAAAGTGCGCAACTTCTACTCGGTGTCGATCTCCGGATATCACATCGCCGAAGCCGGCGCCAACCCGATTTCGCAGCTTGCCTTCACGCTGTCCAACGGCTTCACCTTCGTGGAAGCCTATCTCGCGCGCGGCATGGACATCGACGACTTCGCGCCGAACCTGTCGTTCTTCTTCTCCAACGGCATGGACCCGGAATACGCGGTGCTCGGACGCGTGGCGCGGCGCATCTGGGCGACCACGATGAGAAACAAGTACGGGGCCAACGAGCGCAGCCAGAAGCTGAAGTACCATGTCCAGACTTCGGGCCGTTCGCTGCACGCGCAAGAGATCGCGTTCAACGACATCCGCACCACGCTGCAGGCGCTGATCGCGATCTACGACAACTGCAACTCGCTGCACACCAACGCCTATGACGAGGCCATCACCACGCCGACCGCCGAATCGGTGAGGCGTGCTCTTGCGATCCAGCTCATCATCAACCGCGAGTGGGGCCTGGCGAAGAACGAGAACCCGAATCAGGGCTCATTCATCATCGACGAACTGACCGATCTTGTCGAAGAAGCGGTGCTTCAGCAGTTCGAACACATCTCGGAGCGCGGCGGTGTGCTCGGCGCAATGGAAACCGGCTACCAGCGCGGCAAGATCCAGGAAGAGTCGCTGTACTACGAGCACAAGAAGCACGACGGCTCCTACCCGATCATCGGTGTGAACACCTTCCGCAATCCCGATGCGGTCGAGGCCGGCGGCAGCATCCCGCTGCAGCGTTCGACCGAGGAAGAGAAGCAGAGCCAGATACGCCGACTGCGCGGGTTCCAGAAGCGCAACGCCGCCGAGGCGCCTGCTGCACTGGAGAAGCTGAAGCGGACCGTGATCGACAACGGCAACGTGTTCGCCGAACTGGTGAACGTCGTGCGCTACTGCTCACTCGGCCAGATTACGGATGCATTGTTCGACGTCGGCGGGCAGTACCGCAGAAGCATGTAGCGCAAGCCTGGCCGCCGCGTGTTATGAATCTCAAGGGAGAATCAGGAATGTCCGACTTTCAGCTCGATCACCTGAACATGCCGGCGCGCGATCCGGAAGGACTGGCGCGCTGGTACGCGCAGATCTTCGGACTCCAGGCAGACGGGCATCGGGTGCGCGGCCCCGGGGTCCTGATCGCGTTTCAGTCGGGGGAACCGGTCAAGCGCGCGCCGGAACTGCATATCGGCTTCCGCGTGCCCAGCATGGAGATGTTGACCGAGTGGGCGAACAAGTTCGGCGCGCCGGTGACCGCGGGAGGCGAGTTTGCGTCGTTCCGCACCTTCGACCCGGAAGACAACTGCGTCGAGATCTATTGCAAGGCGGACAGTTGAGAGCAATGAACAATAGGCCGCTCTTGCCCTCATGAGGCAGGAGAAACGAGCGCACAATCGACAAAGCAGGGATAAAAGGTGGCGGGCCATGACCATCAAGAAAAACCCAACGCTGTATTCCTGCGTGATCGCCCTGCCGTGACGAGCTTGACCATGGCTGAGCCCCGCCTCCGAATGCTCGCCATCGGTGCGCTCGCCACCGTACATGGCCTCGGCGCACTCGGCGCACCCTTCGCTGCATGGCTCCACTTCGGTCAGGCTGGCGCGACAGCGCACCAGGACTTTCACGTGGTGTGGGAGGCGTTCAAGTACTTCGCGGCTTCGTCGGCATGCCTCGCGATTGCACTCGGGCCGCTCCGCCGGGGCGAGCGCTGGGCGTGGTGGACCATGCTCGTAGCGTGCCTCTCGCTCTTCGGGGGCGTTTTTGTGGCGCACGCCCTGTCCCGGGGCGGGCCGGCCATTGATCACTGGTCCTACGGGTCGTTCCTCGTCGTTTCGATCGCTGCGCTCGCGGTGCTCGCCCAGGTTCATCCCCGCGCGAACCGGTAGAAACCGCCCCTCGCGAAATCGGCGACGTGCAATCTCGTCGTCCGGGCCTAGTCCGAACGTCAAAGGGGGGGTCAGCTCCAGAACCCAGGAGTGTCCCGCTCACTCGAGGATCGGCCCGCTCGACGGCCAGATTCAACCCCCGTCAGATCGAGCATTCCATTCAGCGCTACAGCCATAGTGCATTCTCATAGTAAGCTCTTAAAAAATCGGCACGACTCCCTGGTGTTCCGTCGACGCCGTTTATGGAGGAGACCTCTTGGCGCAGTCCGCAGCCGCCTCGTCACTGGCGGCCGACACTTTTCCGAAGCTGCTGTTGCAGCATGCCGGCGTTCGGCCCGACCGAGTGGCCGTGCGCGAGAAGGACCTCGGCATCTGGCAAAGCTGGACCTGGTCGCAGGTCGCCGACGAGGTCCGGGCGCTCGTCTGCGGCCTGGCCGCCCAGGGTTTCAGGCGCGGCATGAACCTCGCCATCATCGGCGACAACCGGCCGCGGCTTTACTGGTCGCTCGCCGCCGCCCAGTCCCTCGGTGGCGTGCCGGTCCCCTTTTACCAGGATTCGGTTGCGCAGGAGATGCTGTACGTGCTCGAGAACGCCGAGATCGAGTACGCCATCGTCGAGGACCAGGAGCAGGTGGACAAGCTCCTCGAGATCCTGCCGCAGTACCCGAAGCTCAAGCACATCTACTACGACGAGCCCCGGGGGCTGCGCAATTACACCCAGCCGCAACTGATGTCCTATGACCGGCTGCGGGAGCTCGGAATCGAGCACCACCGTCAGAACCCGGACTTCTTCATGAACTCCGTCAACCAGGTCCGGCCCGAGGACGTGTGCGTCATCCTCTATACCTCCGGCACGACCAGCAAACCCAAGGGGGTGTGCCTTACGCATGCCGCATTCATGGCCGCGGCTTGCGGTGATGTCGCTTTTGACGGCTTTACCGAGCGCGACGAGGTGCTTTCCTACCTGCCGATGGCCTGGGTCGGGGACCATCTGTTTTCCTACGCGCAGGCTCTGGTCGCCGGTTTCACTGTCAACTGCCCGGAATCCTCCGAGACGGTGATGACCGACCTGCGCGAAATCGGTCCGACGTATTATTTCGCGCCGCCCCGGGTATTCGAGAACTTGCTCACCACGCTGATGATCCGCATCGACGACGCCGGCCGGATCAAGCGCCATCTGTTCCATTACTTCATGGGCGTAGCGCGCCGCTGTGGAGCGGAGATCATGGACGGAAAGCCGGTTCCGCTTGCCGACCGAGTGCTCTATTTCCTGGGAAACATTCTGGTGTATGGACCGCTGAGGAACGTGCTCGGCATGAGCCGAACCCGTGTGGCCTATACCGGCGGAGCCGCGATCGGCCCGGACCTTTACCGCTTTTACCGCTCGATAGGGGTGAATCTGAAGCAGCTCTACGGGCAGACCGAAACATCGGTTTACGTCTGCAAGCAGCCCGACGGCGAAGCCAAACTGGATACCGTGGGCAAACCGCTACCAGGCGTGGATATCAAGATTGCCGACAACGGCGAAATCTGGGTCAAGACGCCGGGCATGCTCAAGGAGTACTACAAGCGCCCGGACGCCACCGCCGAGTCGATCTCGCCGGACGGCTATTTCATGACCGGCGACGCCGGATTTTTCGGCGACGACGGACACCTGAAGATCATCGACCGCGCCAAGGACGTGGGCAAGCTCGCGGACGGGACGCTGTTCGCACCGCAGTTCCTCGAGAACAAGCTGAAGTTCTTCCCCTATATCAAGGAAGCGGTGTGCTTCGGCGACAAACGGGACATGGTCTGCGCCTTGGTCAACATCGACGTGCAAGCCGTGGGCAACTGGGCCGAGAAGCGCAGCATGCCTTACAGCGGCTATGTCGATCTCGCGTCCCGGACCGAGGTTTACGATCTGATCCAGAAATGCGTCGAACAGGTCAACGCCGATCTCGCCGGGGACGCGCATCTGGCCGGCTCGCAGATCAGGCGCTTCCTGGTACTCCACAAGGAACTGGATGCTGACGACGACGAGTTGACCCGTACCCGCAAGGTACGGCGCGGCTTCATTGCGGAAAAATACGCACCGCTTGTCACGGCACTATACGGGGCCGCCGAGAGCTGCAGAATTGAGACGCAGGTGAGGTTCGAGGATGGCCGCACCGGAAGCATCCGCGCCGAGGTCAGGGTACGCGACGTGAAAACGAGTCGTTACGCCACCGCGAAGACGGCGGCATAACGACGGTGAGGGGTGAGGAGCAAGGGGTGAGGAAAAACGTAAAGGGCACAGCGTGAGCATTCGCGCACTCGGCGAACCGATCCTCAGCGTGGACAACATTTCGTTGTCCTTTGGCGGCGTGAATGCGCTGTCGGGAGTGAGCTTTCACGTTCGCAGCCACGAAATCCTGGCGATCATCGGCCCGAACGGCGCGGGGAAAAGTTCGCTGCTTAATGTCATCAACGGCGTGTATCACCCGAGCAAGGGTACCGTAACCTACAAGGGCACGACCCGGCGGCAGATGCGCCCACACGAGGCGGCGAGCCAGGGAATCGCACGCACCTTTCAGAACATCGCGCTGTTCAAGGGCATGACGGTGCTGGACAACATCATGACCGGGCGGACGCTGAAGATGCACGCGGGCTTCCTGTCCCAGTGCCTGTACTTCGGAAGCGCGCGCCGTGAGGAGCTTGAGCACCGCAGGAAGGTCGAAAACATCATCGACTTTCTGCAAATCGAATCGATCCGCAAGACGCCGGTCGGCCGGCTCGCCTACGGCCTGCAAAAACGCGTCGAACTCGGCCGCGCGCTGGCTGCGGAACCCGAGCTGCTGCTGCTCGACGAACCGATGGCCGGCATGAATGTGGAGGAAAAGCAGGACATGAGCCG
>CAYNFN010000378.1:0-5239 GCA_964396485.1 uncultured Alcaligenaceae bacterium | reverse complement strand
AAAAAAAGTAAGCGGCCAGGAAGCCGTGGCGTGAGCAACGCAGGAGATCAGTTCGATGAATGCCGAAGTTTACGAAGTCTATGCGATCAAGTACGCGCGGCTGATGCGCCGCTCGCCCGAGAATTTCATCGGCGGCGACCCTCACGATACCGAGATGCCGCTCAACTACTACGTGTGGGTGATCGCGGGAAAGAGCCGCACTATCGTGGTGGACACCGGGTTCGGCGAGGCGATGGCCACGAAGCGCGGCCGGCAGATCATCCGTCCGGTCGCCGAGGGCATCGCGGCATTGGGCATCACGCCGGAAAAAGTCGAGGACGTGATCATCACCCACATGCATTACGACCACGCCGGAAATCTGCCGTTGTTTTCGCGGGCGCGCTATCACCTGCAGGACAAGGAGATGGACTTCGCCACCGGACGCTGCATGTGCCATTCGATGCTCAGGCACGGTTACGAAGCCGACGACGTCGCGAACATGGTGCGCTGCGTGTTCGACGAGCGCGTGCAGTTCCACGACGGACCGGCCGAGATCGCCCCGGGAATCGAGGTGCATCACATCGGCGGGCACACCAAAGGCATGCAGTCGGTGCGCGTGCGCACGCGCCGCGGCTGGGTCGTGCTGGCCTCGGATGCGAGCCACTTCTACGCGCACATGGAGCAGGGCCGGGCGTTCCCGATCCTCTACAACCTCGGCGATACGCTGGCCGGTTACGAGACGCTGCGCCGGCTCGCTACCTCGCGCAATCACATAGTCCCGGGCCACGACCCGCTGGTGATGGACCGCTACCCCGTCGCCCGTCCCGGAATGGAAGACTGGATCGTCCGCCTCGACGCCGATCCACACCTCTCCCCAGCCCTCTCCCCCTGACCTCACCCCGCCCCTCTCCACAAGTGGAGAGGGAGGAAAGGTCAAGATGCGGAGAGGGAGACAAAACCAGATCAAGAGCGTTGACGCAAAGGGCACGAAGAAAAAAGAGAGGACGCAAAGGAAAACTGAGTAGGGGTATTGTTCTTACGACATTCACGACATTAGCTCCGGCGTAACGTTGGCTTCGCAAACGTTAGCCTTCACTGCAACAAGCCAGCAAAGCGGGCGTGTTGTCACGACATTCACGACATTCACAGAAATCACGGCCTGTGTTGTTGCGTCACCCGTCACTGCTTTTCACAGTTTCCCGAGACCTGGTTTTCCGCTAGGCCCTCGGTCCTGTCTTTCCCTCGTCACTCGTCACTTGTCACTTGTCACTTGTTTGTGAGAACCCTCACCGGTTTGCCGTCCAGAAAAGCCAGCACATTCTCGATCGAATCCCCGTAGAACTGCGAATAAACCTCGCGGGTGCAGTAGCCGAGGTGCGGCGTCAGCACGGTATTGGGCAAACTGCGCAGCGGATGTTCGGCGGGCAGCGGCTCCTGCGCGTACACGTCCAGCGCGGCGATCAGCTTCCCGCTCCTGAGTCTTTCCACCAGCGCCGCTTCGTCCACCAGCGGGCCGCGCGAGGTGTTCACTAGAATTGCACCCGGCTTCATCCGCGCGAGGTCCTGTGCGCCGATGATGCCGCGGGTGCGGTCCGACAACACGAGGTGCAGCGACACTGCGTCCGACTCGGACAGGAGCGTCGCCTTGTCCACCCGCTTCGCGCCGGCCGCGGCCGCTTTCTCTTCGCTCATGTTCTGGCTCCACGCCAGCACCCGCATACCCAGTGCCTGTCCGTAGCGCGCCATCTTCGAGCCGATCTTGCCGAGCCCGATGACGCCAAGCGTTTTGCCTTCGAGCACCTGGCCCACAGGCACGCCGCCCTGGAACCCGCCTTTGTGCACTGACGCATCGGCGCACGGTATGTGCCGTGCCGCGGACAGCAGCAGTCCCAGCGCCAGCTCTGCAGTCGTGGCGGTGGAGTGCGTGCCACCGGTGTGGGACACGACGATGCCGCGCGCGTTGAGGGCGTCGAAGTCCATGGTCCAGGTGCGCCCGCCCGTCAGCGCGATCATGCGCAACTTCGGCAGGCGCTCGATCAGCTCCTTCGGGAACCTGGTGCGCTCGCGCATCGCGATGATGATCTCGAATCCGGCCAGCGCCTTTGAGATCGCATCGGCATCCTTGAACGGCTCCTCGAAGAAGACGACTTCCGCGCGCTCCGACAGGCGCGACCAGTCCGCGCTGCTCTTCGCGACGCCCTGCCAGTCGTCCAGGACTGCAACCCGCGTTTTATTTGTCATGTTAGCTGTGCCCTCCCAAGGGCTAATGTTGCCACCGGGAGCGGCTAATGAACATGGCCAGCCGGCCTTTGGCGAGTGCTAGAAGCGTTGACGCAAAGGATTCTTTTCAATACCTTATTTTCTATACCCGCTCGACGGGTGCCCTTGAGGGGTACGCAAAGAGAAAAGAGAGGATGCAAATAAAAACAAACGCACTTACTGAGGAGAACGCTAAATAGTGCGCACTGCGACACCTGTTGAGTCCCTTCTCCCTCCGGGAGAAGGACAGGATGAGGGCCTTTTGCCGGTGTTATTCCCTCACCCCAACCCTCTGCTCCGCTTCACACCCCTTACGGGTGCATATGAGTGTTCCCTTGTCCCGGAGGGAGAGGGGGAAAAACGATGCGCACTATTTACCGGTTGGGTCAGTAACGTAAGGAACTACACTTTTTTAGCCTCTAGCCTCTAGCCTCTAGCCTCTAGCCACTAGCCACTTGTCACGGCTTCTGACGCAGCACACAGCACGCAGCACGCAGCACTCAGCACCGGTCTTTGTATGCATAATGTAGCGCTCTCGAAAGTAACTATAACAACAAGCATGGCAACCGTTACTCAGCAATCTTTCCTCGTCGGCCTGATCGGCGCCGGCATACAGGGCTCCCGCACGCCGGCGATGCACGAGAGCGAGGGAGCCGGGCAGGGGCTGCGCTATCTGTACAAGTTGATTGATCTCGAGAAGCTCAATCTTGGTGCGGACGCGCTGCCTGATTTGCTGACCGCGGCGGAGCGCATGGGCTTCGCCGGGCTCAACATCACCTACCCGTGCAAGCAGGCGGTCATTCCGCTCTTGACCGCCCTTTCCGACGATGCGCGCGCATTGGGTGCGGTGAACACCGTGGTACTGCGGGACGGCCAGCGCATCGGCCACAACACCGACTGGTGGGGCTTCGCGGAAAGTTTCCGCCGCGGATTGCCGGACGTGAAGCGGGATCGCGTGGTGCAGCTCGGTGCCGGCGGCGCCGGCGCGGCGGTCGCGCATGCGGCGCTGACGCTGGGCGTCAAGCAGCTCACTGTCTTCGATTTCGATGCCAGCCGCTCGCAACGGCTCGCCGCGGACCTTGCCGCCCGCTTCGGAAAAGGGCGGGCATTAGCCGGCGCCGATCTTGGCGGCGCGATGGCCGATGCCGATGGACTGATCCATGCGACACCGACCGGAATGGCGAAGCATCCGGGCCTGCCTTTGCCTGCGAAGTTTCTGCGGTCTGAGCTATGGGTCGCCGAGATCGTGTATTTGCCGCTGGAAACCGAGCTGCTGCGCACCGCGAAAGGCATCGGCTGCCGCACGCTCAACGGCGGCGGCATGGCGGTGTTTCAGGCGGCCGAGGCGTTCCGATTGTTCACCGACATTGCGCCCGATGCGGAAAGAATGCTGGGTCACTTCGCTTCGATGGGGGCGGACTGAGATACAGTCCGGAACCGCAGTCGCTTTTCCAAAACAACAACAGGCACGCCAATGACCGACCCGTCCGTTTCATCACCGCCGTTCTCTGCAAGGTGCGCCGCAGCGCAGGGCCAGAGCGACAACCTCACGCATTTAAGTCCCCCGGCATTCGAAGTATTCACGGACTTTCTCGATCCTCGCTTCATCGCAGTGCTCAGCTCTCAGTCCCAGCCGCAGCGGATGAAAGGCGGAATACTTGAACAGCCGACTTTACGCGGGTAAGATTCTTACTTCATTGTGGTATTACCGGGAGAAAGCCGATGCGAATCACCACCAAGGGCCAAGTGACGATCCCCCAGGAGATCAGGGAAAAGGCGGGACTATTACCCAACACCGAAGTTGAGTTCGAGATCGTGCGCGGCAAGGTTGTTCTCAAACCTGCAGGAAAGGCGAAAAGTCGGGGACAACTCGCGGTCGAGCGACTGCGTGGCAGTGCTACGAACCGCAACTGGAATGGCAAGACGACCGAACAGATCATGGCGTTTCTGCGCGGGGAAGACTGATGTCGGATGTTCCGGCCGGAAAGGTCTTGGTGGACAGCAACGTCCTGATCGACGTTATCCAGGAAGATCCGGTTTGGTTTGACTGGTCGGCTCGGCGACTGCGGGCCGCTGCCGAGGCACGTCACGCCGTCATCAACCCCATCATCTATGCTGAGGTTTCGATCGGGTTCAATACATTGGAATCGTTCGAGCACGCGATATCCCTTTTCGGGCTGGAACGGCAGCCTTTGCCGTGGGACGCCGCGTTCTTGGCCGGAAAGGCATTCGCGTTGTACCGGCAGCGCCGTGGCACAAAGCTATCTCCTCTTCCCGATTTCTACATAGCCGCTCATGCCAGTATTGCCGGCCTTACGCTTTTAACTCGAGATGCCCGGCGCTATCGAGAATACTTTCCAAAACTCAAGCTGATCGTACCGCGCTGACCGCCAACTCGAGGACCACTCGCCCAACTGAGGTCGAGTACGCTAAAAAAGGAGAGAGGAGTGAGACTCAAGGACAAGATCGCGCTGATAACTGGCGCGGCATCGGGGATAGGGGCGAGCGCTGCGCTGATCTTTGCGCGCGAAGGCGCGAAGGTCGTGGTGGCCGACATCCTGGAGAAGGAAGGACACGCCGTCGCCGCCTCGATCGTCTCGGCCGGCGGGGAGGCGACGTTCCTGCGCACGGATATTTCCGACGAGGAGCAGTGGCGCGAGACGGTGCGCGAGACCGTCGAGCGTTACGGCCGGCTCGATGTGCTCGTCAACAATGCCGGCATCAGTGGCGCGGTGCCCGACCGGATGAATACCGAGTATTTCGACAAGCTGATGGCGGTCAACGCGCGCGGGACTTTTCTGGGGATGAAGTACGCCATCCCGGAAATGCAGCAGGCGGGTGGCGGCGCTATCGTCAATCTGTCGTCGATCTCGGGCTTTGTCGGACAGGAATTCGTGCACATGGGCTACAACGGCGCGAAGGCCGCGATCCGAATGATGACGAAATCCGCCGCCGTGCAGTACGCGAAGGACGGCATCCGCGTGAACTCGGTTCACCCCGG
>CAYNFN010000377.1:0-1891 GCA_964396485.1 uncultured Alcaligenaceae bacterium | reverse complement strand
GGTCTTCGGTCCGCTCTGGGACGTGTCCGAGGCGGAAGCCGCCGATATCGATATGGCGGATGCACGTGCCAAGGCGCTCAAAGGGCAGTTCATCTTTGACGATCAGACGCACTTCGTGCGCGACGATTTCGACAAGGAAGGCCTGCTGGGTCTGGGCAAATATGCATCGGAGCACTGGAACCCGGACATGCTGAAGGACATTCCGCTGGTCCTGCAGCGCTACAAGCTCCAGAACTACCTGAAGGAGGTTTACCTGGACAGCGACACCAAGGTGGCGTTGCTCTCGGGTGCTCCCTTCGACGATCCGACCTGGTGGCTGCTGAGCAATGACCAGATCGTGAGCGCGCGCGCAGCAATCAATAAAGTCGCGGGATCCCGCCGCATGTTCGCGCACACCGTGATTACGCCCGGACAGGCAGGGTGGATGGACGAAGTCGATCGCGGCATCGCCGAGCTGAAGCCCGATTCATGGAAGTGCTACACGATCGGGGATCCACTGTCGCCGACCACCAAAGGCACCGCCTGGCGCCTGGATGACGAGGGTCTGGTCTATCCGTGGTACGAGAAAGCGATGAAGTCGGGCATCAGGACCGTCTGCATCCACAAGGGCCTGCTGCCGCTTGACTACGAAACGTCCTGGCCCGGCGTGTGGAAACACGCCACCGTGGACGACGTACTCAAGGCCGCGAAAGACTGGCCGCAGATGAACTTCGTCATCTATCACGGCGCGATGCGCAACTTCCTCGAGGATCCGGCGCATTCGCTCGACAAGTTCGAAAAGACCGGCCGCATCGAGTGGACCACCGACGTGTGCGAGCTTGCTTCCAAGCACGGCTTGAAGAACGTTTACGCCGAACTCGGCACGACGTTCGCCACCGTTGCCGTATCCAGCCCGCGTCTGGCGGCAGCGATGATCGGGCAGATGGTCAATCACATGGGCGCGGATCACGTGGTGTGGGGTTCGGACTCGGTGTGGTACGGCAGCCCGCAGTGGCAGATCGAGGCCATGCGCCGTCTGGAAGTTCCGGACGACATCATGAAGAAGATGGGCTGGAAGACCAAGCTCGGCGGTACGGACAGCAGTGTCAAGCGCAAGATCTTCGGCGAGAACTCGGCGCGGATTTACAAGTACAAGATTCAGGCCGAGTACCCGGATCTCAACAACGACCAACTGGCCCTCATGAAGCAGCAATACGAAGCCGAGGGCGTCGAGCGCAACAACTTGGCCTATGGGTTCATAGGGAAGAAAACGGCTTAGAACGTCACGGCCGAACCCGGCGGGGAGCGCAAGCTCCCCGTTTTTTTGCCCGTTTGCAACCCCGTTTGCCTAGCGGGCCTGCCGCCGCGTTCTCCCTTCGCGCGCCCCGGAGCAGCAAGATAGGGCATGATTGCAGATGTCCACTCGTTTCAGACATGACGAAACCATGGGTAACCCGGCGGCACAGTGCGCGCAGGAACCCGGAATCTTCCGGCCGGTGATCGACCGCAACCGCTGCGAAGGCAAGGAAGACTGCGTCGCCGTGTGTCCGTATCAGGTTTTCAGCATGGGCACCGTTGCGCCGGAACAACGGCGCGGTCTCGCGCTGATCGGGAAGCTCAAGGGCTACGTGCACAAATGGCATCAATCGTTTGCCTTGAACGCGGACGTCTGTCATGCATGCGGTTTATGTGTGGCCGCCTGTCCGGAGAAAGCGATCAGGCTCAGCCGCGAATGAAGCTTCATTGGCGTGCGCCGGCGTTTTCGGAAGATCGCGGTTCGCGAACATTCACTTCGAGAACCCATAGAATCAGCAGTCCGACTCAGCCTTGGAGGGAACCATGGGAATTGTCGAGTTTTTCCAGTGGCAGTGGAGCGGATACAGTCAGGCCCACCAGAACCGCACCAACCTAT
>CAYNFN010000376.1:0-6481 GCA_964396485.1 uncultured Alcaligenaceae bacterium | reverse complement strand
GTCACTTGTCACCGGTCACTTGTCACTGTTCTTCGACCAGCGTCTTCTTCGATTCCTGCATCGCCTTGCGCGCGCGCTCGACTGCGTCGGCTGCTTCCGGCGGCATGTAGTTCTCGTCGTGCTTTGCCAGCACATCGGAAGCGCTGAACACCCCGTTCGCGCCGAGCTTGCCCTGCGCCACCACGCCCTTGCCCTCGCGGAACAGGTCGGGAAGGATTCCGGAGTAGACCACCGGAACGCTCTTCGCGGTGTCCGTGACCACGAAGCGCACCGTCAGGCCGTCGGACTGGCGCTCCACGCTGCCCTGTTCCACCAGCCCGCCAATGCGAAAACTCCTGCCTTGCGGAGCTTCGTGGGCGGCCACCTGGGTGGGCGTGAAGAAAAACACCAGATTACTCTGGAATGCCTGGAGAATCAGCGCCAGCGCGATTCCCAATGCGGCAAGGCCGGCGGCGATCAACGCAATGCGCTTGTGGCGGGGCTTCATTTGCGATCAGTCGGATTCGGGTCTTGCAATACGACCGGCGCGGGCTCGCAGAGTTCGGCCACGGCGAACCAATACCGCGACTTCCACCGCGATGACGACGGCGGTGACGAGATACGAGCCCCAGACGTACAGGGCATATCCACCCATGGCGAAAAATTCGGAAGCACTACCCCACTGCATTTCTCACCTCCCTAAACAAACAAGACCTTTCAACACGGAGGACACAGAGGACACGGAGGAAAAACAAAAACGAGGAACAGCAAACTGGGGTTAAAAGCAGCCTAATTGCTCGCGGACCTGGACCGCCCACTTTCACTGCGATCGATCATCAGCCAATGAACGGTTTTTACCCCAGAACGTTTTTGCTCTTGCCTTTCCTCCGTGTCCTCTGTGTCCTCCGTGTTCAAAATTCTTTAATCTCCCTTATCCAGGCGGAATTGCGTTCGCGCTCCAGGATTACGATACGCACCCGCATCAGCGTCGCCGCGATCGCATAGGTCCAGAATGCGAACACCATCACCAGCATGCCGATCAGCATGGTGGCTGCCATGCTGGGGGCACGGCTGATGCTCACCGATGCGCCCTGGTGCAGCGTGCTCCACCACTGCACCGAAAAATAGATGATCGGGATATTGACCACCCCGACCAGCGCCAGCACCGCGGAAGCCTTGTCGGCCCGGCGCGGATCGTCGATCGCCGCGGCCAGCGACATATAACCGATATACAGGAACAGCAGGATCAGTTCTGAAGTCAGCCTGGCATCCCAGACCCACCAGGTACCCCAGGCGGGCCTGCCCCATAAAGAGCCCGTCCACAGCGCGATGAAGGTCATCAATGCCCCTGTCGGCGCCAGCGCGTGCGCCATTATTGATGACAGCCGCGTATTGAACGCCAGCCCGATTCCGGCCCAGAACGCCATCACCACATAGAGGAGCATCGACATCCACGCCGCCGGCACGTGGATGAAAATGATGCGGTAGGCCTCGCCCTGCTGGAAATCGGTAGGCGCGACGAAAAAACCGATGTAGAGCCCGGCCACTCCCAGAACCGCTGCCGGCACCATGAACCACGGCACCATTTTTCCGGCCAGGGGGTAGAAGGTCTGTGGAGATGAATACTTGAACCAGTTGATCGCCACGTTTCTATTCCAGAGAGATCCTCAAAGCAACCGCCGTCGCCCAGGGCGCGAATACCAGCGCAATCATCAGCATCGCCCCGAGCAGCGACAGATGCCCGGCCGCGCCGGTCCCTGCAACGCTGGCGACCACCGCACCGGCGCCGAATATCAGCACCGGCACATACAGCGGCAACACCAGCAGGGAAGTCAGGGCCGCGCCGCCGCGCACACCCAGGGTCAACGCGGCTCCCGCCGCACCGATCAGCGACAACACCGGCGTGCCGATCAGGAGCGACAACAACAGCGTCGCCAACGAATCGCCAGGCAGATCGAACTGCAATCCCAGCACCGGCGCGATCAGCACCAGCGGCAAGCCGGTCGTCAACCAGTGTGCCGCAGCTTTCGCCATCACCAGCACCACCAGCGGCTGCGGCGTGAGCACCAGTTGCTCGAGGGAGCCGTCGGCGTAGTCCGTACCGAACATGCGCGCCAGCGACAACATCGCGGCCAGCAGTGCCGCGACCCAGACCACCCCCGGCGCGATCTCGCGCAGCGTGTCCGGCTCGGACCCCACGCCCAGCGGAAACAGGCTGACCACGATGACGAAAAAGAAAAATGTGGTCAGAACGTCGCTGCGATGGCGCAACGCGATCAGCAGATCGCGCCCCGCCACCGCGCGGCACGCGGCCATCAGGGACACTTCCAATTAAGGCGCTCCCAAGTCGATGGTGCGCGTCGCCGCGCCGCCAAGCTCGACTTCCTGATGGGTGGTAAACATCACCATTCCGCCGCGCTGCAACTGCTTTTTGATCGTCCACGCCAGCCGCTCCACCGAGGCCGCGTCCAGCGCGATGAAGGGTTCATCCAGGATCCAGAGCGGCGCCTGCGCCGAAAACGACAGGCGCGCCAGCGCCACGCGCCGCTTCTGCCCCTGCGACAGCAGCTTTACCGGCAGGTCGGCGATCGCAACCAGTCCCTGTTCGGCCAGCGCCGCGCGCAACGCCGGCTCATCGGCAACCACACCCGCCAGCACAAGCGCGTAGCGCAAGTTCTCCACCGGCGAGAGATCGTCTTTCAGGCCGTTGGAATGTCCGAGGAACAGCAGATCGCGAAGATAATCCTCGCCGAGCGCGCGGATGTTGCCGTCGTTCCATGACACGCTGCCCGATTCGGCCGGCGACAGCCCGGCAACGATTCTCAGCAGACTGGTCTTGCCGGACCCGTTTTCCCCCCGGATGCGCAGCGCCTGATGCGCTTCGAGCCGGAAGGAAAGGTCGCGGAAAAGGCGTCGGTTGCCACGGACGCACTCGATCTGGCTGACTTCGAGCATGGAGTTGCGGAACTTCCGCGGTTTGCGGGCGCGCCATTATAGCCGGGGAAGCAGCGAAGCAGTGATTGAGCGATTCCGTGATTAAGGGATTCAGTGTTTCAGGGATTTTTACCCCATCACTCAATCACTCAATCACCCAATCGCCCCATCGCCCCATCGCCCAATCGCCCAATCGAACCTGATCTCCGCGTCCAACACACGCGCAATTACGACGTCATTTATATTTGGTGATGACACGCCCTGGAACAATCAACCCAAATGTAATGAGCAAATGCAAATTACCGCGGCAAGACCGAATTAAAGGTATTATCTGCTGCTCAAGAACCGTGAGAACACGTGAGTAACGAAGTTCGCCTGGTGGCGATCGGAGACGACTGCCCCCATGGTGAGGCAACAGATCATACGCAGGCAGCGCAGCCTCTAGGCAGGAGGCATACAAACAGCATGAAAACAAAGCGCGTTGCCATTCTTGGGTTTTCTTTCCGGCTGCCCGGCTCGACCCGCGATCGCTTCTGGCCCGATTTGCTGTCGGGAAGGAATTTTGTTACCCAGGTTGCTTCGGATCGTTGGTCCGCGGAGTCTTTCTGGCATCCCGCGAAGTCTCACCCGGGAACCAGCTACACCTTTGCAGCGGGTTCCATCGGAGATGTATCCGCGTTCGACGCGGATTTTTTCGGCATCTCGCCTCGTGAAGCGGCGCAAATGGACCCGCAGCAGCGTTTGCTGCTCGAGCTCGGCTGGGAAGCTCTGGAAGATGCCGGCATAAGGCCATCCGACATTCGCGGCAGCCAATGCGGGGTGTTCGTCGGCATTTCCACCAACGATTATTCAATGCGCTTTGCCGACGATCTGGCCGTCATCGACTCGTCCGCTGCGACCGGTACGTCGACCAGCATCACGGCCAATCGTATCTCCTACCTATTCGACCTGCGCGGCCCCAGCATGGCAGTGGATACCGCCTGCTCGTCCTCGCTGGTCGCGTTTCACCTTGCATGCCGTTCCATCGTCTCGGGGGAGAGCACGCAAGCAATCGTCGGCGGAGTCAGCCTGCATCTGCACCCCATGGGATTTGTCGCGTTTTCGCGGGCATCAATGCTGTCGAGGCGGGGAGCCTGCAGTGTTTTTGACGCCTCCGGCGACGGTTATGTGCGATCAGAAGGTGGCGGCGTATTTTTTCTCAAGGATTACGATCAGGCGCTGGCTGATGGCAATCGTATCCTTGCCGTGGTCCCGGTCTCGGTGGTCAACAGCGACGGCAGGAACGCCGGTTTGACGGTACCGAGCATCCAGTCCCAGGTCGCCCTGCTGAAAAAGGCCTATTCCGAAGCAGGCATCGCTCCATCGGAGATTGACTACATTGAATCGCATGGGACCGGCACCGCGGTCGGAGACCCGGTTGAAACCCATGCACTGGGCGAGGCGCTTGGTCAATGCCGCCCCAGGGACAACCCGCTGTTGATCGGCTCGGTCAAGAGCAACCTGGGACACCTGGAGGCGGCCGCCGGGGTTGCAGGTATGGTCAAGGCGCTGTATTGCATACAGCACCGAACCGTGCCCGCGAACATCCACTTCAACAGCCCAAATCCGAACATTCGTTTTGACGAGTGGAATCTCAGGGTCGCCACCGAGACCACGCCACTCAAAGAGACCGGAAAGCTCGTAATCGGGATCAATTCCTTCGGGTTCGGAGGAACAAATGCGCATGTAATCCTGGAAAGCCCGGAGATCCACGCCGAGGACCAGCCGATCAAATCGGAAGGCGTGCCCCTGCCCGTCATCGTCTCGGGAAAAAGCGCCGCGGCCCTTAAAGCGGCGGCGCGTGATCTCTCAGGTTTCCTGCGCGATCAGCAGAATGTCGAGTTGTACGACATCGCTTACGGTGCCGCCTTCCATCGCGAGTGGCACGAACACCGCGCGATCTTTCGGGCCGACACCACAGAATCGCTGGCATCGGCGCTCGCGAAGTTCGAGGAAGACGCACCCGATCAGGTCCAGGTTGAGGCCGGCACCGCCGTGCCATCTCCCGCGGGCCTTGCATTCATCTACACGGGCAACGGCTCGGTGTGGGAAGGCATGGGACGACGTCTCATGGCCGAAGAGCCCGTATTCAGCGATGCGGTGCTGGGGGTCGATGAAATCTTCAGGCATTGGTCCGGTTGTTCCCTCCTGAATGAATTGGCGGGAAAGAACGGGCTCGGGCGCTACGAATACACCGAAATTGCCCAGCCCGCGCTGTTCGCGCTGCAGGTGGGCGTCACTCAGATGCTGCGCCAGCGCGGGATCACGCCCACCGCGGTAGTCGGCCACAGCGTCGGCGAAATCGCAGCCGCGTGGGCATCCGGCGCATTATCGCTTGAGCAGGCGGTGCGTGTGATCTACCAACGCAGCCGGCTGCAGGGTACAACGAAAGGCAAGGGACGGATGACAGCCGTCGGCCTGGGCGAGAATGCCGCTCGAGAACTGCTGAAGCAAGTCGGATTGTCCCGCACTCTGTCAGTGGCGGGAATCAACAGTTCGAACAGCGTAACTGTCGCCGGCGAGATTGCCGCGCTGGAGAGACTGGAGGCGGCAATGGTGGAACTTAAGGTCTTCCACAAGCGCCTCGATCTCGATTACGCATTCCACAGCCCGGCAATGGACACGATCGGGGCGGACATCGCGCAGACGCTGGCGGATCTGCGTCCCGGTGATACGCGGATTCCGTTCTATTCCTCGGTAACCGGTGCGCGCCTGGATGGGACGGCTTTGCGGGTGGACTACTGGTGGCGCAATATTCGCGAACCGGTGCGGTTTGAACAAGCCATCAAGAGCATTCTCGCGCAAGGCGTCAAGGTCTTTGCGGAAGTCGGACCGCATGCTCTGTTGCGCGGTTACATTAGTAGCTGCCTGAGGGACGAGGATATCCAGGGCCGAGTCATCCCGACCGTTCTGCGTGATGATGACAGCCCCGGCCGCATCTGGAGCGCCACCTGCCAGATCGCGATCGCCGGAGCGCCGTTGGACTGGAAGGCGCTGTTTCCCCGTCGCGGCAGGTTCGTCCAGCTTCCGAATTACCCGTGGCAACGCGAGCGTCACTGGCACAGCGTTTCTCCGGAGTCCTACCAGCGCCTGAATCGGCACAGGGAACACCCGCTCCTGGGCTATCGTCTGCACGAGAGCGAATGGGCCTGGGAGACCCAGGTGGACACGCAGCTCTTCCCTACGCTCGCCGACCACGTGATTGGTGAAGCGATCGTCATGCCTGGAACGGCCTATGCCGAAATGGCGCTGGCGGCGGCGCGACTGTGGCACGGAGGCGAGATCGTCGAAATCGAACAACTGGAGATTCGCTTGCCCCTGATATTGAGCGATTCCCAGACAAAGATTGTCAGGTTCAGCATCGACTCCCCCGACGGGAGTTTTACGATCAAGAGCAGAGATCACCTGGCCGACGTGGCCTGGACCATGCACGTGGTCGGCAAGATTCTCCGGGAGCCCGGGGCCTTCCCGCTGCAGAAGGTTCCACAGATCCTCCCCGCGCGCTCCCCTGATTTCACCGGCGCGGATC
>CAYNFN010000375.1:0-1854 GCA_964396485.1 uncultured Alcaligenaceae bacterium | reverse complement strand
GCGATCATCGGCAAGCTGACGGTCGAGGAGCTCTACAAGGACCGGGACAAGTTCGCCCAGAGCGTGCAGAACGAGTCGTCGACGGACTTCGCCAACATGGGCCTGCAGATCATCTCGTTCACGATCAAGGAGGTCCAGGACGACCAGGGCTACCTCGAGGCCCTCGGCAAGCCGCGCATCGCGCAGGTGAAGCGCGACGCCATGATCGGCCAGGCGGAGGCGGACCGCGACGCCACGATCAAGAGCTCGGAGGCCCACCAGCTCGCCCAGGCCGCCCGCTACACGGCCGAGGCGCAGGTCGCGGAATCCCAGGCCGACTACCAAAAGAAAGACGCCGACTACCAGGCCTCCGTCAATCAGAAGAAGGCCGAGTCCGACCTCGCGTATGATTTGCAGAAGTTCAAGACCGGCCAGCTCGTGAAGGCCGAAGAAGTTCAGGTGCAGATCATCGAGAAGCAGAAGCAGATCGAGTTGCAGCAACAGGAAATCCTCCGCAAGCAGCGCGAACTTGAAGCGATGGTGCAGAAGCCCGCCGATGCCGAGCGTTACAAGGTCGAAACCCTCGCCAATGCGCGGAAGTTTCAACTCGAAACCGAGGCCGCCGGCGCCGCCTCCGCGACGAAGGCGACCGGTTTCGCGGGTGCCGACGTGGTCAAAGCCACCGGCATCGCCGAGGCCGAAGCGAACAAGGCGCGCGGTCTGGCCGAGGCCGCGATCATCGAAGCGCAGGGCAAATCCACCGCCGAGGCGATGCGCCTGAAGGCCGAGAGCTTCAAGCAGTATAACGAGGCGGCGGTGATCGAACTCATCGTGCGCGTGTTGCCGGAGATTGCCGGCAAGATCAGCGAGCCGCTGGCGAAGATGGAGAAGATGGTCATCATCAACTCCGGCGGCGGCCCCGGCGGCGGCGCGAGCAAGCTGACCGGCGACGTGACGCAGATCATCGCCCAACTCCCGCCTGTGCTGGAGAGCCTGACCGGCGTGAAGTTCGAGAAGCTGCTGGAGCAGGTGCCGGCGCTGAAGAGGGCGATGAAGAAGGACGATTCGGACAGCAAATCATAAAAGGAAAGGAGAACTGTTTTATGTTCGCTGGATTTATTGGTGGTTGGGAACTGTTGTTAATTCTGTTCGTCTATCCGATTTGTTTCGCACTCTTTGCGTTCTGGATTTGGATGCTCGTTGACTGCATCCGCAACAAGGCCCTCAGTGACGGCGAGAAGATCGCCTGGACACTGGTCATCCTGGTCACCCACGCGCTCGGGGCGTTCATCTACCTCGTCGCGGGCCGCAAAAAAACGGCTTAGCCACCGCACGGGCCATGTGCCTCTTTGAAGCCATCATGGACGCCAATCAGCGCGCGCTGGCAGGTGACAAAGATGCCGGAGTACGACCGAGTGACTTTGCCGACGTGCTGCCGGTGGTGGCGCTGACGTGCATTGATCCCCGGCTCAACCCGCTCATCCCGGAAGTGCTGGGCATTGACGAGAAGGATTTCATCTGGCTGCGCAACGCGGGCAACATCATCACCGGGCCGTTGAGCAGCACGATGCGGTCGCTGGCGTTGGCCTGCGCGGTGAAAGGTGGCAAGGAGATTGTGATCATCGGCCACACCGATTGTCAGGTGGCGAAAACGACGATGATGCAATTGACCGATCGCTTTCGCGCGCTCGGCATCGACCAATCCCGGCTGCCGGAAAACCTGAATCAATATTTTGGCCTGTTCGCCAGTGAACGGCAGAATGTAATCAAGGCGGTTGATTTCGTTCGTCACAGTCCGCTCATCGGTCCCAATATTCCGGTTCATGGGTTGCTGGTGGATATTACGACCGGCAAGCTCGAGTGGCTGGTGAACGG
>CAYNFN010000374.1:0-3813 GCA_964396485.1 uncultured Alcaligenaceae bacterium | reverse complement strand
GCTGTGTTGAGGCCGGCATCCGGCTCGGTCACCGCGAAGCAGGCTTTATCCTCGCCCCGGATCAGCGCCGGCAGCCAGCGCTGTTTCTGTTCGTCGGTGCCGAATACGACGACGGGATTCAGTCCGAAGATGTTCATGTGCAATGCGGACGCGCCGGAGAACCCGGCGCCGGACTCAGCCACGGCCTGCATCATCAGCGCCGCCTCCGTGATCCCCAGCCCCGCGCCGCCGTACTGCTGCGGCATGGCGATACCGAGCCAGCCGGATTGGGCGACGGCGCGGTAGAAATCCTCGGGAAAACCGCCGTGGCGATCCCGCTCCAGCCAGTACTGCGCATCGAAGCGCGCGCACAGCTTCGCGATTGCGTCGCGAATGGCCAGCTGGTCGGGGGAGAAGGAAAAATCCATCCACCTCACCCCGGCCCTCTCCCCCGCAAGCGGCGGAGAGGGAGCGTTAAATGCAAGTTCTGTGCTGTCATTTTGCGTATACCGCTCGCTTGACGGGCTCTTGTTCAGGACCAGTCACTCGTCACCGGTCACCGGTCACCGATTTTAGTCACACCCTTTTCCACCAGATCGGCGATCTCGCCGTCGCTGTATCCGGCCTCGCGCAGCACCTCCGCCGAGTGTTCGCCCAGTCGCGGTGCGGGCCGTTGCGCTCCGGGCTGCGATTCGGACCAGTCGGTGGGGGTGCGCATGGTGCGAACGGTACCTTCGCTGGGGTGCGCTTCCATGGTGAAGAATCCGGTCGCAGCAAGATGCGGATCGGCGACGAGGTCCTCGACCGAGTTCATCCGTGCCACCGGGATATCGGCCTTTTCAAGCAATTCGATCCACTCGGAAGTGGTGCGCGTCAGGAACAGCTCCGCTAAGAACGCGTAGATCGCGGAGATGTGCCTGGCGCGGCTGGCCTGGGTGGCGAAGCGCGCATCCTGCATGATCTCCGGCCGGCCGATGGCATCGGTGAAACTCTTCCACTGCCTGTCGTTGTACACCAGCACGCAAAGATGCCCGTCGCTGGTGGGGTAGGGGCGGCGGGCGAGCAGCCGGGCGTAGCCGGCGTCGCCCACGGGTGGATCGAAAGTCAGCCCGGCGGAGTGATCGCCGAGCACGAAGTGCGCAAGGCTCTCGAACATCGGCACTTCCACCGACTGCCCGAGGCCGCTGCGCTCACGGTGGAACAGCGCCGCGGTCACCGCGTATACGGCGTGCAATCCGGTAACCCGGTCGGCCAGGTTCACCGGTGTGTAGTTCGGAACCTTCGCCCCGGTCTTCGATACCAGCCACGGAATGGCGGTGCCGCCCTGGATCAGATCGTCGTAAGCGGCCTTTCCCGCATATGGCCCGCGCTGCGAGTAACCGTAAGTGCCGACGTAGATGATCCTCGAGTTGGCCGCGCGGACTTCTTTGTAGGAAAGCCCGAGCCGGGCCATCGCCTGAGGGCGCACGTTGTAGAGCAGCACGTCGGTGGCGGGGATCATGCGCATCAGCGCCTCGCGCCCCTCTGGCTTCTTCAGGTCAAGCACGATGCCGCGCTTGCCCCGGTTCAGGTTCAGGAACATGTACCCCATCCCGGGGTTTCTCATCGGCGCCGGATGGCGCATGTTGTCGCCCTCGTGCGCCTCGACCTTGATCACGTCGGCGCCCAGCTCGGCGAGGAGCTGGGTTGCGAACGGGCCCATGACGACGGTGGTGAGATCGAGAACCCTTACTCCGGATAACGGACCTGGCATTTTTTGTGTGTGTTTATTCAGGTGGAATTCCCGCGTCACGCACGAGTTTACCCCAGTACGCAATTTGCTCGCGCACGTAGCGGCTGAACTCGCCGGTATTCATCGGATCGATCTCGAATCCGATCACCGCAAATCTTTTCCTGATCTCCGCCCGGGACAGAATGGCCAGGATTTCGTGTTCCAGCCGTGCGATGATTTCTTTCGGCGTGCCGGCCGGAGCGAAAATCCCGTTCCACGAGGTGAGATTGAAGCCGGCGAGAGCCTCGGCAATCGGTGGTACCTCTGGAAGCAACGTCGTGTGTTTTGCCGTGGTCACCGCCAGCACCCTGAGCTTGCCGGCCTTCACCTGCGGCGTCGCGGTGGTGAAGTCGGCGACCATCACCTGCAAGCGTCCAGCGACCAGATCCAGAATCGCCTGCTGGCTGGAGCTGTACCCGACGCGGACCAGGTCGAGCCCGGCAAGATGGTTGATGGTTTCAGCCCCGACCAGCGACGCGGTGCTTGCCGTGCCATAGGACAGTGCGCCGGGATGGGCTTTCGCATACGCAATGAACTCTGCAGTGTTGTTCACCGGCAGTTTCGGGTTGATTACCAGCATGAACGGCAGCGTGCCGACGCGCGCGATCGGCTCGAAGTCCTTTATCGGGTCGTAGGCAAGCTTCCTGTAAAGGTGCGGGTTCGCGCCGTGGGTCGAGTTGGTGGTCATGAACAGCGTATAGCCGTCGGCCGTACTCCTGGCCACAAAAACTGCGGCGATCTGTCCGTTAGCGCCGGCGCGGTTCTCGACGATCACGTTCTGGCCCAGTCGTTGCGATAATTCCTGCGCGAGGATGCGGCCTGCGGAATCGGTCGCGCTCCCCGCCGCGAACGCAATCACCAGCTTGATCGGCTTCGACGGATACGTCCCGGCCCAGGATTGGGTCGGCAACCACAGGAGTAGCAGTATAAGCGCGGACAGTATTCGATTCATGTGGTCGTGAATGTCGTGAATGTCGTGAATGCCGTGAATGTCGTGAATGCCGTGAATGCCGTGAATGCCGTGAATGTCGTGAATGTCGTGAATATCGTGAATGTCGTGAATGCCGTGAATGCCGTGAATGCCGTGAATGTCGTGAATGTCGTGAATGTCGTGAATATCGTGAATGTCGTGAATGTCGTGAATATCGTGAATATCGTGAATGTCGTGAATGTCGTGAATGTCGTGAATGTCGTAAAACTAAGGCTCTACTCGAGTATTCCGCATTGGATTGCTCCATCGATTCACGGGATTCGGTTGCAGAATCTATTACTGGTATCTCGTTGTTGACTTAACGAGTCACGATATTCACGGCATTCACGATATTCACGGCACTTACGGCCGCTCCGCGTACGGCGGCGCGTAAATCACCAGCACCTTCACCGGCTCGTCGCTGACCACCGTGAACACGTGCTGCAGGCCGGGCGGAAAGAAGCAGCAGTCTCCGGGACCGAGTTCGCACACCTCGCCGCCGACCTCGACACGGGCGCGACCCTCGAGCAGGTAGCACACCTGCTCGATGCCGGGATGCGAATGCGGCAACGCGCCCTTGCCCTTCTCGATGACGCCGAGCACGACTTCGACCTTGTTCGCGCCGACGTTGCCGGCGCCGATCAGGCGGCGATTGACCGTGCCGGCGTGGTTGGCGGGATGGTAGGGCGGCACATCTTGCGGACGGACGAAGTACCGCGACCGGATTGGCAATGACATGACTTCTCCTCAAACGAGTTCAACGCAAAGGGGCGCGCGGACACGTTACCGACGGAGTCGGCCGATTGCGGGGCGGCTGTGACACGTTAGCCATGGGCCCGCTTGCGGGAGCAGCCGCATAACGCCCCGATAAACACTGTGCAACACAGCCTTGTGCGCCCCTACCCGCAAACTGGGCTACGCCTAACGAGTCCGGGGCGCGCGCCGAAGCGCTGCCTCCCGCCCCGGATGGCTACGCCAACGCCGTGTCGGCAGCGCAAAGGTACGCAAGCGAGAACGGAAACAAGCAGAACGTAACTCGACGATGAGGCCTCATGCCATGATTTTGCAGATTCCCCATTTCCCATTTAGAACT
>CAYNFN010000373.1:0-4763 GCA_964396485.1 uncultured Alcaligenaceae bacterium | reverse complement strand
TCAAGTTGTTACTCGGCCCTCGTACCTCGGACCTCTTACCTGCCCTCGCGGAGCGCGTATGTCTGATCGTTCGTTTGAACGCATTACCAAGGCGGACCTGAAGAAGCTCGCGCGCCTGGCGCGGGCGGAGCGCGACGATTTCTTCGGCCGTCATAACGAATGGGCGATCCTGTACCGCAAGCGCATTGTCTGCACCGCGCTGTGCCGGGGGGCGGCGCTGCATTACCTCAATGGCGCGACCGGCGTGAGTGACTTCAACGTGTGGACCTTTTACGCCGAGCATCCCGAAGCGCCGTTTCCGTTCCAGCACATTGCCAAGCTGGACTTCGGTAAGTCCAGGTTTGGCCAGGACCCGGTGAGTCCCGAGGCCTACGAAGGCAGGCGGGTGGAATTGCAGGGCCGTTCGCTCGACTGCAAGCCCGGCGATGATCCGATCGAAGTACTGCAGCATTACCTCCGGAGCGGCGAGACACCCTCGGCGCGCGAACTGCGCGATAAAGCGGTGGTGCTGATCGAGCCCGAACGCTATCTCGGCTACGTCGTCTGGCCATCCCTTGCGGTATCGGTTTCCTGACCCACCGCTGATAAATCAGCGGGCGCCCGCCAACCTGGGCTTCCGACGCGGCATTCTAAGGCCTGGAAATGACGCGGCCCCATCGACGGAAGACTTTTGGTTTCCGCTGATGAGGCCGTCGTCTTTCTTATCGAACCAGGAGACGAAGCGGGCAGTGGTAGATGCCTCCGCGTTTTCTGATTCCTCCTCCCCCTGGCGTGTGGCCAAGAGTTCCTTAATCTGGACGGTCCCGCGTCTCATCGCGCGGTTAATCCCCGGCAGAAAATTATTTCAGGGGCGGAATTAAATCCCGTATCGCTGCGCGGAGTCAATCATGCACTGCATCATGCGGATGATTCCGTCGCCTCCATTACCAACCTTCGCGGCCTTTCCGGGGGCAGGGTTCGCTGTCAAGCGCTTCAGCCTGTCCCAGGACCGTTAATCCATTGGCGCGAAGCTTCACACAGCGACGCTTCGCGATAAGGAAATGTTCCGGACTTCGGAACGCGCGGCCTTTGGGCGGGTAAATTGCCGCGATTCGCCCTTTGCCAGCACCGATATGTTGGCTTTTTTTGCCTATTCCATCGCCCGGGACCGCCGTAAATACAACACTTAAGTCGCTGATTGTTTGTGTTTGTTGTTCCGCCGTCGGGCAAACCTAACACTTTGATAGATTTGACAAGTTTGCGAGTCTGATTGATAACTCCATCATGCACGTCGCTTGCTGTGGCCTGAGGCGTTGAGGTAAAACCAACAATAAAATATTCCGAATGCGCGCAAGTTCGATACAGTCCTCGTTGCAGGGGCCGTATGTCTCAGAAGGGAGAATTTCGCTTGGCGCGGTGCTGCCAGGCGGCGCGTTGGTCTGGGCGCCCTCCGCGCTGACCCGGGCTTTTCGCGTTCTCTTCGACGAGAAGCCGGTCACCGGCCAGATGCCGCCGCTGTACGGAGTCAACTCGATTGTCCTTGCGGCCGACCTGCCCGGACTGCGAGCGGCATGGGCGCAGCGGCCGGCCTCCGCACTCCGGAAACGGATCGCCCAGTGGCTGGTCTTTCTTTCTCCCGTTTTACGCGAGCCGCCAAAAAGCCTCGTCGCCGGTCGTGAGAGTCTTGCCTCCCTTGACTCCGCGGTGCCGAATCAGCGGCTCGCCTTCTTCTTGCGCATCAAAGCAAACCGCGTCGACTTCAACGGAACGGCACCGGCAACTTAGCGAATTGCCCGATTTGGAATTCGAATCGCGCTACAGCGCGCGGGTGCCGGGGGGCGCTCGGGAATGGTCTTGTCCCGCCGAGGCGGGCTTCTGGTCTTTCCTGATTGGCGGCGGTTCCGGTGCGACCCGGGGCGTAACGTTACCGACAGGAATCGTCGCATCGCCTCACATGGTCGCTGCGAAGGCAGGTGCGCCCGGGGGATGCGGGAGTCAAGCGTCTTTAGAAAAACACCCGACCTCCCTTGCTCACCGGATTCCCCAGGCGCACGCATTAATTCGCAACAGCCGTGCCAGTGGGTGGCGTCGAAAAAACGACAGTCCGTCCCCACAGCGAATGCACTCTGTTCTTGAATGAAAAAACGCCGAGTCGGAAAGTGGACAAAGTAACTGACGAGTTTTCAGCAGCGGGCGCTGCCGCAAAGCGTCAGTGAACGCCGAATTTTTCGATCGAGGGATCGCGGATCAAGCGGTCCGTGCCGGCAAAGCGCGTGACAATTCACAGAGCCGGCGTCTCGCAGACGCGGCTTGGTGCAGTGCGGCTCCGTGCGTGGAAACCCCTCAGCTACGGTAGGCGATCCCTTTGCGGTCCAGCAGGCGCAACAGCGCCGGCCATTCCTTATGCACCTCCGCGCCGCCGGGCCGCTCGAATTGCTCGAAGCCCTTGCGCGCGGTCTGCTCGGAGATGAGCCTGACTTCAACGCGGCCGCCGGCGAGTGCGTCGATCTGGATTTGGCAGGCGCAGTCGAGGTAGTACATCAGCTCGAAGGCCTCCTTGACCGTATCGCCCAGCGTGAGCAAGCCGTGGTTGCGCAGGATCATCGTCCTGGAGCGCGGGCCCAAGTCGCCGGCGAGACGCGTGCGCTCGTCCAGATCGAGCGCAATGCCCTCGGAGTCGTGGTAGGAGAGCATCGCGTAAACCCGCAGCGAATGCTGGCTCAGTGGCAGCAGGCCGCATGTCTGCGCCGACACCGCGACGCCGGCGCGGGTGTGGGTGTGGATTACGCAGTTGATTTCCGGCCGCGCCTCGTGCACGCAGCCGTGGATCACGAAGCCGGCGTAGTTGATGCCGAGATCGGTGGGATCGTCGATGATGTTGCCATCCTTGTCGATCTTCACCAGGGTCGAGGCGGTGATCTCCTCGAACATCAGCCCGTAGGGATTGATCAGCAGGTGCTCGTTGCCGGGCACCCGCGCTGAAAAGTGCGTGTAGATCAGGTCGGTCCACTTGAACAGCGCCGCGAGCTGGTAGGCGGCGGCGAGGTCGCAGCGCATTTCCCACTCTTCCTTGCTGATGCGCTGGCGCACCGACGAGGCTGCGACGGACTTGAGATTTCCTTCCTTTGCGGCCACTTTTCGATCCTCCCGTGACACTCGAGCCTGAAATGATACGCCTGCCGCGGCAGCCACGTCACGACCGCGCATGGCCGCTTGTGATTGAGTGATTGAGTGATTGGGTAATTGAGTGATTGGGTTACTGAATCACTTAATCACTTAATCACTGAATTTCCCATTCCCCAATCCCCCTTCACAGCCTCACTATCTGGCGCGATAGCGGCGGATGACTTCGGGATCGGGGTCGAAGCCGAGTCCCGGGCCCTGCGGCACCGCGATCGAGCCGCCTTCCGGTACCGCCGCATCGCCGTACAGGCGCGACTCCAGGTCGAAGAAGCGCCACTCGACCAGCGAATTCCGGCCCATTGCGGCATTGACGTGCAGGCCACCGAGAAACGCTGGGCCGTCATAGAAGCTGTGCGGTGCCACCGCCACCTTGTGCCGCGCGGCGAGCGCGAATACCTTGCGCAGTTCCGAGATGCCGCCCATCTTGGCCGGGCTCGGTTGCAGGTAATCGACCGCGCGCGCTTCCAACAGATGCTGGAACTGCGTGAGCGTGGTGGCGTTTTCGCCCGCGGCCACCGCGATGCCGCCTCGGGCGCGCACCTGCGCCAGCGCGGCGTAGTCTTCCGGCGGCCACACCGGCTCTTCCAGCCAGCGCAGGTCGAACGGTCGCAGTTTTTCCGCCATCTCGAGTGCTTCCCGCACCGACCACGGACAGTTCACGTCGAGCATGATGTCCACGTCGGGGCCGGCCGCCTCGCGTGCGGCGCGGGTTGCCGCGATTTCGATTTCGTGCAGCTTGATGTGGCGAAAGCCTTGCCCCAGCGCGCGCGCGACGTTGGCCGCCACCACTTTCGGTTCGGTGTAACGGACCATGCTGGCGTAGCAGGTGAGCCGTGGCGTCTTCGCGCCGCCCAACATCGTGTGCACCGGCTGCCCCGCTGACTTGCCCGCGATGTCCCACAGCGCGATGTCCAGCCCCGACAAGCCGAAAATGATCGGGCCGCTGCGCCCGAAGATGTGCAGCTTCTGCTGCAACTCCAGCATCAGTTCTTCGATTTTCAGCGGGTTGCGCCCGAGGCACATCGGCGCCAGGATCTGATCGATGGCGACCCGGGTGGCCGGAATGACGTTGTAGCCGAAGGCCTCACCCCAGCCGGTGATGCCGGTGTCGGTGCCGACTTTCACCAGCAGCGTATCCGCGGTCCGCCAGGCCGTGCCGCCCCACGCTTCGGTGCCGGACGGGCCGCCGCTGCTGTAAGGGATGTTCAACAGGATGGTTTCGATGGATTCTATTTTCATTTTTCTCTTGTGCCCGGGGTTGATCGCAGAGGCGAAGCGAAATGATAGGGGAGAGTGTGGGGACGTGCCTGCTGCGGAGGAAAAAATGCTGTCCTTGCCTGTGCGTCTGCGGGCCTCCACAATGATCAGATGAAAATCGCCGTCATCGGCACCGGTGCGATGGGGTCCGTGTACGCGGGGCTGCTCGCCTCGGCGGGACACGAAGTGTGGGCAGCCGATATCTGGCGCGAGCACGTCGAGGCGATCCGCAAGAACGGTCTGCGCGTCGAAGGCGCCTCCGGGGACCGCACGGTGCAGGTGCATGCGACGACGCGCCCCGCGGACGCGGGTGTTTGCGACCTGGTGATCATCGCCACCAAGGC
>CAYNFN010000372.1:0-3101 GCA_964396485.1 uncultured Alcaligenaceae bacterium | reverse complement strand
TTGGTGTACTTCTTGGCGATCGAAATCACCAGGCGCAGGTTGGCTTCGGTCATCTCGCGCTTGGCGCGGCGCGCCTTGGCCTCGCCGGTGGACATCTGCCGGTTGATTTCCTTCAGGTCCTTGACCGGGAGGCCGACGCGCTTTTGCAGATCGATCAGCGCCTGTTGCTGTTCCAGGATCGCCGGCGCAAAACGGGCCAGCACCTCGCTGTAAGGCTTGCGCCCGGCCACTTCGCGGCCGACCCAGTTGAGATCCTCCTCGTTGCCGGGGAAGGTCTTGATGAAATAGGAGCGCGGCATGCCGGACTTCTCCACGCACAGCTCCATGATCGAGCGCTCGTAAGAGCGCACTTGATCCACCAGCCTGCGCAGGCCATCGCACAAGGCCTCGACCTGCTTCGCGGAAAAGCGGATCAGCATGAGCTCGGCGGAGATCTCCTCCTGCGTCTTCAGATAAGGGCGGCTGCGCGAGCCATTCTTCGCCAGCGCCTTCATCATCTTGTTGTAGAGCACGCGGATCTTGGCGAAGCGTTCGCCGGCATCGGCCTTGAGCTTGAGCATGCTGGCGTTCTGCACCGCGGCGCCGTCGTCGTCCTCTTCGGTTTCGGTCTCGAGATCCTCTTCCAGTTGCTCGTCGGTAACTTCCTCGGCCAGCGCCTCCGCGGGCGCGTTCGGGTCGATCAGGCCGTCCACCACTTCGTCGATGCGCATTTCCTCGCGATCGATCTTGTCGGCCAGGTTGAGGATTTCGGCAATCGTGGTCGGGCAGGCCGAAATGGCCTGGATCATGTGCTTCAGGCCGTCCTCGATGCGCTTGGCGATCTCGATTTCGCCCTCGCGCGTCAGCAGTTCGACCGAACCCATCTCGCGCATGTACATGCGCACCGGATCGGTGGTGCGCCCGAATTCGGAATCGACGGTTGAAAGCGCCTGCTCCGCCTCCTCGACCACGTCTTCATCGGGAACCACTGCCGGCGTGGCCTCGTTCAACAGCAGGGTTTCGGCATCCGGCGCCTCGTCATAGACCTGGATGCCCATGTCGTTGATCATGCTGATGATGTTTTCGATCTGCTCGGCATCCAGCATGTCGTCCGGGAGATGGTCGTTGATCTCCGCGTAAGTGAGATAGCCGCGTTCCTTGCCGAGGACGATCAGGTTTTTCAGGCGCATGCGCCTGGCTTCAGCATCGATGGGCTGCTGAGCTTGCGCCTGCTCCTTGACCTGCTCTTTGCGTCTTTCTCTTGCCATGTCCTTTAGTCCTTTAGAAACAACTGCTCAAAAAACGGCGGGCAAAAAAGAACCGCGCATTATACCGGACTCGCCCGGCGCCTTCATTCAGCCGCCGTACGTTGCTGTAAACGCCGGAACTGTTCCTCATCCTCCGGCGTCCAGCGTTGGCGCTTGCTCTTCTCCAGCAGCAGCGTGATGCGTACATGGCGGAACCGTTCCGTGAGCCGCGCCCAGGCGCCGGTAAACTCCGCCTCCAACGCCTCGTCTTCCATCCGTTCCCAGCGCAGGCTGCCGACCTCGATCTCGCGCGCCAGGGCTTCGAACTCGCCGCCACGAAAATGTTCGGCGGCGCTGCGCAGGTCGGGGCGGCTGCGGCAGAGTTCAAGCAGCCGTTCGAACAGCGCGAGTTCCGCCGGCGGCAGCTCGATCGACGCAAGATCGGCGTTGGCTTGAAGCTGAGTGGAATCTGCCAGCGCTGCAAGAGAGGGACGAAAAACCAGCATCTCGGAGAGCAGCCGGGTGAGCGAAGGCTTTACCGAAGTACGCCGCTCGGGGGCCCGGCCTCGCGCAACTACTTTGATCTCGAAACCCTGTTCGAGTTCGGACTGGGCGACACCGGCCAGTTCCGCGACTTGCTTGCGCAGCATCAGCGACAGCATCGGCGCGGCCACCTGCTTGACCAGTGGCTTGGCGTCCTGCAGGAACTTGGCCCTGCCCTCCGCAGTGCGCATGTCGACTCGCGAGGCCAGTTGCTGCAACAGAAATCCCGACAGCGGCTGCGCCTCCCGCAACAGCGATTCGAACGCCTCCTTGCCGTGGCTGCGCACGAAGCTGTCCGGATCGTCTTCGGCAGGCAGGAAAAGGAAGCGCACCTGCTTGCCGTCCTGCAACTGCGCCAGGCTGTTCTCGAGTGCCCGCCAGGCGGCGCGGCGCCCGGCGTCGTCACCGTCGAAACAGTAGATCACATCGTCGCTCTGCCGCAGCAGCTTCTGCACCTGCCAGGGCGTGGTCGCGGTGCCGAGCGTGGCCACCGCGTAGCCGACCCCATACTGGGCGAGCGCGACGACGTCCATGTAGCCCTCGACCACGATCACCTTATCCGCATCGCGGATTGCCGCTCTGGCATGGAACAGGCCGTAAAGCTCGCGGCCTTTCTCGAACAGCGGCGTTTCCGGCGAGTTCAGATACTTGGGCTCGCCCTGATCAATGATGCGCCCGCCAAAGCCGATGATCACGCCGCGCTGGTTGTGAATCGGAAACATCACTCGGTCGCGAAATCGATCATAGCGCCGGCCTTGTTCATTGGTGATGACCAGCCCCGCCTCGCCCAAGGATTTGTCCTGATAATCGGGGAACACCGTTTCGAGGTTTTGCCATCCGTCGGGGGCATAACCCAGCGCGTAACGCGCGGCAATTTCGCCGCTCAATCCCCTGCGCTTCAGATAGTCGATCGCACGCTCGGAAGACTTGAGTTGGGCCTTGTAATACTGGGCCGCCTTGAGCGTCACCTCACCCAGATCCGCCGCCACCGCGGCTTTTTCCGCCTGGCGCACATCCGGCACCTGCTCGGGGACCTGCATGCCGACTCGACCGGCCAGATCCTTGACTGCGTCGATAAATCCCATGCCCTGATATTCCATCAGGAAACCGATCACGGTGCCATGGGCGCCGCAGCCAAAGCAGTGATAGAACTGCTTGGTGGGACTCACGGTAAACGACGGCGACTTCTCGGTGTGGAACGGACACAGTCCGGAATAGTTAGACCCGGCCCGCTTGAGCGGCACGCTGGACTCGATCACGTCAACGATACCGACTCGGTTGACGAGGTCCTGGATGAAGGAGTGCGGAATCACGCGACGGTCTTCGCCTCTT
>CAYNFN010000371.1:0-2079 GCA_964396485.1 uncultured Alcaligenaceae bacterium | reverse complement strand
ATCCAGCGACGCGCATATGGACTGCGAGACCAGGAATACCTGCGGCTCAAGATCCTCACTTGCATGCTCCCAGCGATATAAAATGACCCAAAATTACCCACTCACTTTGCAGAAGACCCTCTTTTTTTTCAGCACCTTCTCCGCTCCGGGGAGAAGGCGGGGGATGAGGTGGGGCGATCGACCGGCGGTAGTCAGCCGCTGATCTTTCTGATTTCTGCCGTTCTCGGAACCCGTTTTGGGAGCGCGTCCTTCAGTTTCTGCCGGGTCTCGCGCAGCAGCTTCTCGGTGCTCGGCCAGTCGATGCAGGCGTCGGTAACGGAAACGCCGTACTTGAGCTGTTTCAGGTCGGCCGGAATCGACTGGTTGCCGGCGTTGATATTGCTCTCCAGCATCACGCCGACGATGGAGCGGTTGCCTTCCATGATCTGGTGGGCGCAGTCGCTGGCCACCAGCGGCTGCAGGTTGTGGTCCTTGTTGGAGTTGGCGTGGCTGCAGTCGACCACCATGTTGGCGGGCAGCTTGTTTTTCGCAAGTTCCTTTTCCACCACCGCGATCGTGACCGAGTCGTAGTTCGGACCCTTGGCGCCGCCGCGCAGGACGATGTGGCCGTAGCCGTTGCCCTTGGTGCGGATCACCGAAACCTGGCCGCCCTGGTTGATGCCGAGGAAACTGTGCGGCCGCGACACCGACATCAGCGCGTTGATCGCCACCTGCAGCCCGCCGTCGGTGCCATTCTTGAAGCCGACCGGCGTTGACAGGCCGCTCGCCATCTCGCGGTGCGTCTGCGACTCGGTGGTGCGCGCGCCGCTCGCGCTCCAGGTCACCAGGTCGCCGAGATATTGCGGGCTGATCGGATCGAGCGCCTCAGTTCCGGCAGGAAGCCCCAGCTCGTTGATGTCGCGCAGTACCTTGCGGGCGAGTTGCAGTCCTTCCTCGATATGGAAGGAGTCGTTCATGCGCGGGTCGTTGATCAGACCTTTCCAGCCCGTGGTGGTGCGCGGCTTTTCGAAATAGACGCGCATCACGACGAACAGCGTATCGCCGACTTCATCGGCGATCAACTTCAGCCGCCGGGCGTAATCCAGCGCCGCCACCGGGTCGTGGATCGAGCACGGGCCGACCACGACCATCAACCGGTGATCCTTGCGGTCGAGGATGCGTTCCAGCGCGTGACGGCCATCCAGAACGGTCGTTTCCGCCTTGTCGGTCAAGGGTACGCGGCGCTTGATTTCCTCCGGGGTGGGGAGGACGTCCTGGGCCGTGACGTTGACGTTGTATACGAGCTTCTCGTCCATGATGAGCGCCTGCGCTGCTGGAAAAAACGGGCCGCGATATGCGGCCCTGTCGGTGCATTCTACTCAAACCCCAAAGGCCGTCAAAGCCATCGCTCCAGGGGGCCGCCCCCTCTCCCTGCCCTCTCCCCTTGAGGCGGAGAGGGAATTTGAAAATCGACACCACTACAAGCCCGCGCAGCGCACCTTCTCCGCTCTGGGGAGAAGGCGGGGGATGAGGTGGTTCTAGCGCATTTTCGAGTATGCGGTCGGCGTCAGGATCATGTTGGTGATGTTGTTCACCAGCTGGCCGTCCTTTTCGGTCTCGGAACGGATCGCCAGCCAGTCGGGATCGGTGATAAAAGCGTTCCACTTCTGCTCGCGCTCGGCCAGGTTCTCCCACTCCAGGATGTAGTACAGGTCGTTGTTGCTTTCCCCGATGGCCGTGGTCCAGAAACCGACCTGGCGGATGCCGAAGCGCTCCCACATTTTCAGGGTGTGATTGGAAAAACGTGCGTTCAGGGCCGGCAGTTTGCCCGGGCAGGCGCGATAAATACGCAGTTCGTAGATCATCATTCCTCCGCGATCATTTGTTGTTCGTGGCCTGAAGGATCTAGGGAAGCTCTGCATAAGTCCCGCATGCGCGACCGAGGCGATTCGGGTCGAGGCCAAGACGGCGAGGACGCCGTGTAGCCGGACGGCTGTGACTCGTTAGCGGTACGCCCGTTTGCGGGAGCAGCCGTACAAGCGCTCCGTTTAGATTTGTTTGACACAGCCTCCATGCTCTCCTACCCGCCCCGAGGCTACG
>CAYNFN010000370.1:0-7267 GCA_964396485.1 uncultured Alcaligenaceae bacterium | reverse complement strand
AAGGGTGCGGTGGCGCGCCTCGCCGGGGTCGAGGTCCCGAAGCACGAGGACACCGAACGGACGTTCGCTGAGCTGAAGGCGCGGATCGCCAAGACTATCGAATTCATCGGCACCATCAAGCCGGCGCAGATCGACGGCTCGGAAGACAAGGACATCGCGCTCAAGCTCGGCAGGCAGGAAGTGAAGTTCAAAGGCATGCAATATCTGCTCGGCTTCGCGCATCCGAACTTCTACTTCCACGCCACGACCGTCTACGACATCCTGCGCCACAACGGCTTGGACATCGGCAAGCGGGATTACATCGGCAATCCTTAACTCACACCAGCGCGAGATTGAGCATCGCTAACTCCGTCCCCCGCTTGCGGGGGAAGGCTGGGATGGGGGCCATGCGCGAAGCCCGCCCTAGCCACACAGGTGTCATAGCCACACAGGTGTCAGGTTTGCGATATTGCGATTTGGTGGTTCCGCAATGTCCCCACACCGGGGTCAGGTTTGAGATATTGCGATTTGATGCATCCGCAAGGCCTTGGCCTTCGCGCCGCCTTCGGCGGCCATACGCTCTAGCTGTGTCACGGCGCGACTGATCGCCGAAATATCGCGTTTCAGGCGCCGAGCCACGTCACTCAGAGTGGCGTTCCCGCCGGTAGCGGCGAGCCAGCCGATCAGAGCGCGTGCCTGTGATGCCGCTCGATTCTTACCGGGCATCGAGAGTGCGCGTTCGGTAATTCCGCGACCCTGGCACACGTAGGCGACGATGCGGTCCAAATCCACGCGCCGCACCCGCACAGGCTCTGCGTTTGCCTGCAGTGCGCGTTCGACAAACCGATCATCTCCTACCACCCGACTTTCCTCGCTGCCGTGATGGAACTCGCTCCGGTGGCCCTCTGCCATCCCGCCAGCAACGAAGCGCGCATAGCGCCCACGGGCCACGCCCACGCGCGGATCAAACTGAGACAGCACCCAGTCGGTGGTGAGAAAGCTCAATGCGCGCGTGCCCAGGTAACCAAGATGCCCGCTGTAGGCGTAGTCGGCCGGATCGGACACCAGCCGCGCTCGCACCGGGTTGAGATGGATGTAGCGCACCAGCTCCAGCCCGTAGCTGTCGGTATCTACCAGAAGTGCCTGGTAGCGCCCCTGGAACAGATGACCGACCCGCCCCCGGCTGCGATTGATGTGACGGGTATAGCGCAACGACAGGTTCTGCAGTCCCTTGGACAGCGGCTGGGATCCCATCTGCAGGGCCAGATGCACGTGGTTGCCCATCAGGCAGAAAGCATGCACGCGGTAGCCGAAACGGCGGATACCTTCCTCGAGCAGGCGATAGAACGCCAAGCGGTCTTCGTCTTCGAAGAAGATAGCCTGGCGGTCGTTGCCGCGCAGGATGACATGGTAGAGTCCACCGGGCAGGTGCAGGCGTGGCTTGCGGGGCATGACGATAGGGTACGCCAGGTGCGGACAAATCACAAAATCTCAAACCTGACCCGGTTTCCAAATCCTGACCCGGTTTCGACAAACCTGACCCGGTTTCGATGACCCGGTTTCGACCAAACCTGACCCGGTTTCGACCCGGTTTCCTGACCCGGTTTCCCCAATGATGGGCGCACTGCGGCCGAACACGACGCCGTGGTCTACGGGTAATGAAGGGGGTGTTCGTCGATACCGCGGGCTGGATGGCCTGCGCGGACGAGGGCGACCCGGCCCACAAACCAGCGTGCGGCGCACGCGATACGGCGCTTGAACAAGGCAAATCCTGGTCACGACTGATTACGTCATCGACGAGACCCTGACTCTGATTCGCAAGCGGCTGGGTCTGACCGCCGTCAAGGCGTGGTGGGAGCAGCTGGAGGGCAGTTCCCGGATGCGGTGGGAATGGATAGGTACGGCCCGCTCCGAGAAGGCGCGCAACCTGTTCTTCCGCTATCGTGACAGGGACTTCTCATTCACTGACTGCACGAGCTTCGTGGTGATGCAGGAGTTGAAGCTCAAGCAAGTAGTGACCACCGACCACCATTTCCAACAGATGAGTTTCGATGTCGTTCCCCGTCCCGCTCAAAGGGCGAGATGAGAACAAGCGCCCCGCCTGCTCTCGTGGGTGCGCGCCGCGCTGTAAGCCAACGGACGAAGCTCGCGTCATCCGGCCAACTCCTCGAGCAGTGCCCTCGCTTCTTTCAGATCCTTCGTGTCGAACCCTTCGGTGAACCAGCTGTAGACCGGGGCGAGGAGTGCGCGCGCTTCCTTGCGTTTGCCCTGGCTCTGCCACAGGCGCGCAGCGGCACCGCCGGCAATTTGCGGGCCAGTACGCGCGCCGGCTCAGTTTGTCCTGGCGCGGGGAAATTCCCCTATAGGCAAAAATAGTGGCATGCGCCGGCGCTGAGCCTGCTCTACAGCCTGATTTGAACGCAGGCCGGGCAACCACCAGAATTGTCTACCGCCTGCTGATGTTGCGTGCCTTCAAGGCAGCGGACGATGCCCGCGGCGTGCTCTATCCAGGCAGGCAGCGTGGCATGACCTGCGGAAGCGCTTCACGACTCCCCGGCAGCGCGGCTGCGCTGAAGCCACGCGTGCACTCGGGCGCGAACGTGCGTGGGCTTGAACGGCTTGGTGACGTAATCGGTGACTCCGGCCGCGAACCCGGCGGCGGTGTCCTCGGCCTCCTGGTAGGCGGTCAGCAGTACCACGGGCACCTGGCGCAGATGCGCGTCCGGGTCAGCGCGCAGCGCCCGGCACACCTCGAGCCCGTCGCGACCGGGCATGTTCCAGTCCAGCAGCAACAGGTCGGGGCGTTGTGCACGGGCGATCTGCAACGCGGTGTCGCCGTCGCTCGCCGACAGCAGGCGAAACCCCTCGGGTTGGAGCGCGATGGTCAACAGGCGCAGGATGTCGGGGTCATCATCGACCATCAGGATGGTCTTCGCGGTAGACGCCTCGCGTTTCGACTTACCCACATCACGCGTGACCATAGGCGGTGCCGGTCCGGCACCGGCCCTCGCGACAACGTCGGACTCGATGATCTCGATCACCTGGGTCTCGGCCGCGCCGAAAACGTCCAGGCTGGCCCCGCTCGCGGCGACGCGCCGTCGGCAGACTTCGACCATTTTGTCCAGGGCCTCGTCGCTGCGCATGGGATCGTGGTGAAACAGCGCCAGGCGCTTCACACCGGCGGCCAGGGCGAAGTCCACCGCCAGCTCGGCTGGGCTGTGGCCCCAGGTCAGCTTCTGGGGGTACTCCTCGAGCGTGTACTGCCCGTCGTGGATCACCAGATCGGCGCCGGCGAGAAACTCGATGTGGCGCTGGTCCTCCGGGTGGACCCGTACGGCCGGGGCACCGGCTCCCGCGGACGGCTGGTGGCGGGAGTGCGGCTCGTGATCGCTCGCGAAGACCACCGTCGCGCCGCCGGCCTGCAATCGATAGCCAAGGGCCAGGCCAGGATGGTTGAGGTAGCGCGCCGTGACGCGAACGCCGCCCACATCGAAGCTGCCCTCGGCCAGCTCGTGATAGCGGACCGCGGCGCCCAGTTGGGCGATCGTGATGGGGAAGTACGCGTACTCCATCTGACCGGCGAGCGTCTGCTCCAGCCGCTGCCCCAGTCCCTGCGGCGCGTAGATGTCCCACTCGCCGCCCGGCACGAACAGTGGCGCGAAGAAGGGGAAGCCCTGGATATGATCCCAGTGGGTGTGGGTGAGCAGCAGGTGGCCGCGCAACGGACGCTTGCTCGCGGCGAGCAACGCGATGCCCAGCTCGTGGGCGCCGGTGCCGCAGTCGAGGACGATCAAGGTTCCGTCGGAAGCGCGCACCTCCACGCACGACGTGTTGCCGCCGTAGCGAAGGGTGCTTGGCCCCGGCTTCGCCAGGGAGCCACGCGTTCCCCAGAACTGGACGCGCATCGCCGGCTTATTCACGCACGAGCTCCACGCGCTCCAAGTAGTCGGCGAGTTCGGCCAACCAGCGCGGGACCTCGTCAGGCGTGCGGTTTCGTCCCGCCCGCTCGAGCCCCTCGCCGATCTGCGTGATCGCCTCGAATCCGTAACCGGAACCGCTTCCCCGCATGCGGTGACCCAGGCGCCGAATGGTCTCGAAGTCGCCGTGCTCAAGCGCCTCGCGCAGTGAGGCCACGTCCTGCCGGCGGCCCTCCAGGAATGCCGGGATGTCGGCTTCGAGCTCGGGATCCACGCGGACCAGGATCCGGTCCTTCGGTCGCTCCTCGCCGTCGCCGGTCGCGCCGGAGCTGTCCGACAACGCCATGATGGTTTGCACCAGCAGTGGCTTCCTCACCGGCTTCGCAAGGTGTATGGTGCACCCCGCCTCGCGACAACGCTGCGCGTCTTCCTCTCGGGCGTAAGCCGTGAGCGCGACGATGGGCGTGGGCTCGCGTGCATGCACGCTCTCCCACTGCCGGATCGCGCGCGTGGCCGCAAACCCGTCCATCACCGGCATCTCGACATCCATGAGCACCAGGTCGTAGTGGCCTGCGATGAATTTCTCGAGCGCGATCTGACCATTCTCGGCGACGTCCACTTGGCAGCGCGTTTCTCTCAGGTACGACAAAACCAGCACCCGGTTGTCGGCCGAATCCTCCACCAGCAGGATCCGCCGGCCGCGCTGGTCCGCGATGGGAGCAGAGGCCGGTGCCGTCGGGAGCGACGCCGCCGCCGCCGGCGTGAGGCCCAAGGCGGTGGTGATGGCCGTGAACAGTTCGGCCTGCTTGATCGGCTTCACCAGGTACGAGGCTACCCCGAGCTCCCGGCACCGGAGAGTGTCGCGCGTGCGTCCCTCGGAGGTCAGCATCATCACCGTCAGACCCGCCAGACCCAGGGCGTTCTGGATCTCCTGCGCAACCTGGAATCCGTCGATGCCCGGCATGCGCGCGTCGAGCAGGAGCAGTTGATAGGGCGCTTCGTCCCGCTTGGCGCGATGGAGCTCGGCCAGCCCGCGCTCACCACTGTCGGCTTCGGTCACCGCGACGCCCCAAGCGGCCAGCGTCGCTCGCAACACGAGACGGTTGGTGGCGTTGTCATCGACCACCAGCGTCCTGAGCCCGTGCAGGTCGGGCCGGCGTGCAGCCGGCTGCGGCGCCGGCTGTTCGGGAATGCCGAATCGGGCCGTGAAGTGGAACGTGCTGCCCTGCCCCACTGTGCTTTCCACCCAGATGCGCCCACCCATCAGCTCCACCAGACGTTTGGAAATGGTCAGGCCCAGCCCGGTTCCGCCGTACCTGCGTGTGGTGGACGCGTCCGCTTGAGCGAAGCTCTGGAAGATCATCTCCCGCTTCTCGGCCGGGATGCCGATGCCGGTGTCGGATACCGATACCAGGACGCCACCCGGCGCGTCGGCCCCGGAATTGTTCGCCACGCGCACCACCACTTCGCCGCGCTCGGTGAACTTGATGGCGTTGCCGATCAGATTAACGAGGATCTGCCGCAGACGCATCGCATCGCCGACCAGCGCAGCGGGCACCTCGGGCATGACCTGGCACACCAGCTCGAGGCCTTTCTCGTGGGCGCGGATCGCCAGAAGTTCGGTCGTGCGCTCAGCCACCTCGCGCACATCGAACTCGCTGCGCTCAAGCTCGAGGTGCCCGCCCTCCACCTTGGACAGGTCGAGGAGATCGTTGATCAGGCTCAGCAGCGTGTCTCCCCCTCGGCGGAAGATCCGGACGTACTCGTGCTGGTCGGCACTCAACTTGGTTTCCGACAGCAGCTCGGACATGCCGATGATCGCATTGAGCGGTGTGCGGATCTCGTGGCTCATGCTCGCCAGGAAGTCGCTCTTCGCGTGGCTCGCCACCTCGGCGGCTTCTTTCGCCACGCGCAGCTGCGCCGTGCGCTCGTCGACGAGGTGCTCGAGTTCGACCGACGTGCGACGCAATCGCCCGATGACGAGCGCAAGCCCGCCCAGCCCCAGGATTCCCATTGTCATCATCATGACGAAGGTTCCGCGCAATCCCGCGTGAGTCTGGGCGACGACTCGATCCAGCGGCCGGATGACCTCCAGCACGCCGCGCACGTCGCCGACCTTCCAGTCGGTCTTGGGACTCGCCGGATGGCTGTTGTGACAGGAAACGCAGCTCGCCCGCATCCGATCCGCCCTCGCATAGCGCAGCGCGGGGCGGCCCGCGAAGTCCTCGAAGCGGAAGAACGGCTCGTCGGGATGCTCCCGCAGGCTGCGCAGCGCGTCCTGCTCGAAGACGTCTCGCGGCCCGCCGTCCTGGCGCCATGGAAACGGGTAGTCGCTGTAGAGCCGGACTTGCATGCCGGAGCCCTTGGCGCCGATCCGGCGGCCGAGCTCCATGCTGAAGGTGGCCGGCAGTGGAATGGCCCCATCGTGCGCCGCGTAGTCGTGCGTAACGATGACCCCTTGGCTGCGCACCCGCTCGACGACCTCGGACGTGTACAGGGTGCGCAGCTCCTCGAGGGATTCGGCCTGGAGGGCAGTCCCCTGGAGCGCGGCGGACTCGACCAGTTTCGACGACAGGCGGGCAAGATCCCAGAGAGTCGCCGCGACGCCGATGCAAAACATGACCACCAGTACGAGGATGATCCGCTCCTGCAGCGCACGGCCGCAGCGGCGCAAAACCGATATTGCCGCCTGACCGGGTTGGAGCGGAGTGCTTCGCCTCATCTCAAACCTCCAAGCGTCGTGTCCGTCCCCGGGGGATCGTGGAAGCGGCCACGTTCGAGGCGAGGGCGGAGCGGGTTGTCCGCCGACGTCCGCAAGATACTCGTTGAAAACCAGCAGTGCCGTGAGCGCTGAGAACCAGTGAGCCGAATATAGGAGGGCCCGGCCTCGCGGTCAATAACCGCTTGGCCGGCCGCCCGGCGGTCAACAACCCTGCCCTCCTTCTCCCGCCACAGCTTATCCCCGGCCCGCCGATGCGCCGCCCACACCCGGGCGCTCGCCTGCCCGCTGTCAGTCACCTTCGACGCAGCGAGAAGCTGTGCCAGGCGTCGCGCGCCGATTGACCGAACCCTGCAAGATCCGCGAGGAAAGCCGCCTTGACCCGCCTGGCGCGCTCCGACTACCATCCCTGTAACTCATTTGTGATACAGGGTGTGTCCATGGCAGTCTCACTCAGGCTTCCAGAAGAGGTGAAGAAGCGAATCGCCAAGCTTGCCAAGCAGCAGGACGTGTCGCTACACGGCTTCATGCTCGAAGCGATCCGAGAAAAGGTGGAGGTTGAGGAGGCTCGGCTGGCGTTTCATGCAGAGGCCGAGCGCCGGCTGGCGCGGATGAAAAAGACCGGTGTCGGCATCCCGGCGGAGGCGGTGTT
>CAYNFN010000369.1:0-5344 GCA_964396485.1 uncultured Alcaligenaceae bacterium | reverse complement strand
GACGATCGTCCCCGAACCCACCTCACCGCCGGCGTTCAGGTTGATGTTGCCCGCCGTCCAGGTGGCCCCGCCCTGAATGTCGAGCACCCGCCCGCCATCCAGATTGGTGCCGCTGCCATTGATCGTCAGAGCGCCTTGGGTGATCGTGCTGCCTGTCCCTGTCATCAATCCACCGGAGAGCGTGGTCGCCCCGCTCACCGTCAGGTCCCCCGTGCCCGAGAGCGTGCCGCTCGACATATTCAGCGTCCCGATCGTCATCGTCGAATCGATTGTCGGGCTCCCTGTGATATTCACTGTCTTTGTAGACGCGTCGATTGTCGTTCCGTTAGTACTGAGCGTCGCAGTACCTAAATTGATTGCACCACCACCGTCGCCGTCTTGATCAGAGTTCAATACAAGATTCAATTGTCCTGACGTCGAGGTGATGCTCTCGTTGATGTTGATATTGTTGTGCGCGTTGAGCGCGAGGGAGGCCGTCGTACCCGTGGACTTGGTAATTGGCGCGTTGACGGTGATATTGCCCGCCTGGCCAAGAGCGGACGATGTATCGACGATGACATTAATGTCGCCGTTAAGTTGACTGTTGACGGTGGCGACATTGAGAATCGACGGCGTCGTGACGGGTGAGTTCAGTTCATTGGAAAAAAACAGAATAGCGTTGCTAAAGACTAGATTTGTGATGAACTGGCTCGTTGCGGCAGTAATGATGATGTCAGCCGGGTCGATCAACCACGTCCCGCCATCGCCGGAGGGCGCCCTCAGATCCGGCGCAGAAGTCACTTCCAGGTAACTTTTGCTTGAGGTCTCGACAAACCCTCCATTGCCGCTGGTTGCTCCGCCCTTCGCGCTGATCTTCCCATAGGCGCGCGTGACTTCGTCAGACCAGAGAATGATGCGCCCGCCATTGCCCGCTTCGGTGGCATCGGCAACCAACGTCGCGTCCGACCCGAAGAACGTTGCGCGGGCGTTCTGGATTGCGGCGTTCTGTCCCTTGTAGTCGCCGCCGACGAGGATGGTCCCACCGCCCGCGCTGCCGGAGGCATCGACGCGCGCGTTGCCCGCCACGCCGACCTGCGTGCCGAGCAGATTGATTCCACCGCCCTTTCCCTCACCCCCACCCTCTGCTCCGCTCCAAGTGTTCCCTTGTCCCAGGGGGAGAGGGAGTCCCTTGGCTTCGACGACACCATAGACGAGATTGGTTCCATGCTCGGCCTGCACCAGGATCTGTCCGCCGTTCGCTCCGTTGGCGCTGGTCAGGCTGCCGGCGGCGAGCGTCACGTCTTTCGTCGCTTTGAAAACAATCTTGCCGGCTTCATTAACGCTGACGCTGTCCGCACGAACCACACCCTGCTGGCTGATCAGTCCGGCGTAGATGCTGGCGCTGCCGCCGCCCACCACGATCTCGCCGACGTTGATGGCCTGGGTATCGGGAGCCTGGATTTCGACCAACACGTTGGGCGCACCGGTGTCGCCCAGGCGCACGGAATGGCCGGCCGCAAGGATGACGTCACCGTTGGGCGCATTGATGATGCCGCTGTTCTCGATCTGCGGGGCGACCAGGATGACGCTGCCGCCCGAGGGGGTGGTGATAGTGCCTTGATTGGTAACGCCGCCGGCGCTGATGGACCCGGTGGCGAAGTTGAGCCGGCCGCCCAGGAAATCCTGGTCGCTCATGTCGAGCGTTGAGGCGACCAGCCCGGCCACGTCGATACGTGAACCCTTGCCGAACAGAACGCCGCTGGGGTTAATGAGGAAAACTTTGCCGTTGGATTGCAGTGTTCCGAGGATGACGGACGGATCGATGCCGGTCACGCGGTTGAGCACCGCGCTCGAAGCGCTTTGCTGGAGAAAGCGCGTGGTCTCGGGGACCCCTATCGAGAAGCTCTGCCAGTTGATGATGGCATTCGGGCTGTTGGTGACCGAGAGCGTGTTGCCCTGCTGGGCAAAGGACGCCTGGCCATTGACCACCTGAGGGCCGGTCGGGTTGGCGTGGGCCCCGCCGCCAAATGCCGAGGCCACCGCCACGCACAGGAGCCGCTGCTTGAAGTCCGCGGGCTTATGAACTGGTTGTCTTTTATGCTTCATGGCCGTACCTCTGGCTAAAAACTCACTAGGATGCCGAAATGCACCCGGGTCTCGCCTGTGCCCTCAGTGCCGCCTTCGTCGATCACGGTGGCGCCGTCCGCGCGCACCGCCACGTTCTTCTTGATCCCCATGCGCAACCCCAGCCCGGCGCTGGAAATGGACTGGCGCGTAACGTCGCCGGGCGCCGGGTCGTTGAGTTCTACGACCCCGGCGTCGTAGAACACCAGTAGGCGCAGGTCGTCGACGCCGATGCTGCGGGGCGCGACGTTGGGCGTGTAAAACTCCAGCGAGCCGCTGAAGCCGCGGTCGCTGGCGATTTCGCGCTCGAGGAATCCGCGCACCGAATTCCAGCCGCCGATGCCGAACTGCTCGCCCTGGATCAGCGCATCTTCGGTGTACTGGGCGTCCATTCGCAGCCGCACTTGCCAGTCGCTCCTGGACGCCTTGCCCAGGTTGAAGCCATAGCGAAATATCGTGTAGTCCGCAGTCGCACCGGGACGCGCCAACGCCAGGTCTGCATCGCTGCCGTCGGTGCCGCCGGGAATGTTGTGTGCAGCCGTGAGATAGAACGACATTTGCTCGGTCGGCCGCGCCCATTGACCGAAGTATCCCAGACTGACTGGGTGCACGCGCACATTTGCGCCGGCGGCGCCGCAGCCCGCGGCACCGAATGAGCCTACGGAGCACACGTTGTCGTAAACGCGATAGTCCGCGCCCAAGACCATCTTGTGCTCGTATTCCCCATGGCGTGCGAACAGGAAGTTGTAGCGCGCTCCGTATACGGTGCCCTGGCCGGAGAACTGCAACGGGCCCGCAGGCGTTTGCGTGGTGCCCGCGTCGACGTCGGAATAGCCGGCGAATACATCAATGCTGTCGCCCAGGCCGTAGAGCGGCAGCCGATAGCCCAGACTGTAGATAGAGACCTGGTCCGGCTCCTCGGGCGAGGTGATGTATTGCGCCGTGGCGACGTGGTCGCGATTGAACAGATTGGCGTGCTGCAGGCCTACACCGAACCGGGTGCGACCGGTCTGATCGGTGCCGGTATTGTCGAGGGTGGAAAATACGCGCCAGGGACTCTCGTCTTCGACTTCGACTTTGGCGTCGACTTCATTTTCCTGCGCCGAGGGCCGCAGCACCACACGCGCCTGCTTAACCGGGCTTTCGTTGGCGGCGCGCAGATTGTCCGCAAGCGCGCGGGAGTTGGGCGTCTGCCCTTCCTTAAGAGCGGGGAGACTGCGGCGGATGTTCTCGGTGCCGAAGTACTTGTTGCCGGTGACATCGACCTTGCCGATGCGGGATTCGACCACCCGCAGCACCACCACGCCGCTCTGGAGTTCTTGCTCGGGAAGAAAAACCTGGACCGCCCCGTATCCAGCCTTGCGGTAGGCCAGTTCCAGCGCTTCGAGCGCGCGCTGAACGTCGGCAAAATCGCGCTGCTTGCCCCGAAACGGCACAAGCACCGATTGGACTTCCTTGTCCTTTAAAAGCGTATTGCCTTCGACCCGGTATCCCGTAATGTCAAAGCGCAGCGTGACCGGCTCGCCACCGGCCGCCAGCAATGGAGCAGACCAAAATAACGCTGCCGTGAACAGCCACGCAACAACCCCGCGTCGCATACGCCCTCCCTAGTAGCGCCTGCATTACGGATCGGTTGCTCACCTTTACTTTTTTTCACCAAACCAGGCGAGCCATGGTCGCCCGCAAGTATAGGCTCAAACTGGGCGGCCGGAAATCGTGTGGTACCTCAAATCGTCAAGGAATCTATGATCAGTCTATACAACGGACTAAGACAGCAAGACGCCAGCCGGTAAATCCGGGCCAAAGAGGGATATTTTGAGAATCAACCCTGAGATTCAACTCTCACCCCCGGCGCGGGTGCGGGCGGCGGGGCGCGCCTTTCGCCACTCGGGACCAATGCAAGCCCCCAATTTCTGAGATCTTTATCGTAGGGAGTCGGACGATTGTCCAGCCGCCTGTCGGCCACAATCTGAATCCGCCGCGCCTCTGAGAATTCATTAACGAGAAACTCGTACATCTCCGGGTTGGAGCGCGACACGATAAAGATGTGGCCGAGTTCCGTGACCTCTGCTTCGGGCTGTTCCTGCCAGCCGCGCATGCCGAATTCCGCAGCCAACTGGTGGTCGGCCTTCGGGCGCTGTGCTCGCGCGATTGGCGCGTCGTTTTTGCGCGCCAACAGCGCCGCAGTCTCACAATCTATCGCAGCGAGAAGCGGGCGCAGCCCGATTTCCTCGGCAAGGAGCCGCGCGGCGGAAAAGCAGCGGCGGGCCTCCTCAATTTCCGGCGCAACCCTTTGCGCCGCGATCCGGCCGGACAACTCGAGGAGTATCGCCTCATGGCCTCGCTCGCCGCTCGCTCGCGCCACTTCGAGGGCCTCTTTGGCCACCTCCTGCGCACGTTCGGTACGGCCGTCCGCCAAGAGACCTTCGGCAAGATTCGCCATCCACGCCGCAAGGTACGCGCGCACCCCGAGTTCCTGGCTCATTGCGACGCCCTGCTCCAGGAGCGGCATAGCGTCGGTCACATGCCCCATCCGGACGAAGGCGAGCCCGAGCAGCGACAAGGGGATCGGCTGCCACAGTTTGAGGCGTTTGCGCCGGCACGCCTCGAGGCTGCGCTCCAGCGGAAGCACCGCCTGCGCCAGATGGCCGCGACGTATGGCGACAAGCCCGGCCATGGTCCACGCTATGGCCTGGCTCCAAGGGTGGCGCGAGGCTTCCGCGGCGCTGTGGGCCTCGTCGAGGTTGGCTTGGGCGGCGTCGAAATTGCCGATATCCGCGAGGGTGAATGCAAGCCATCCGCATGAGGCGACGTAAGCGCTGCTACCGCGCTGCTGCGGACCGAGCAAGCCGATGTTGTCGCGAAGCGCTCGCTCGGCGCGCGAGTAGTCGCCAAGGGCATGGTAGCTCTGGCCGACGTACTGCTGCGCCAAACCCTGGAGCACGATGTCACCGCAAGATTCGCCGGCGCCCAGACAGCGCTCGCCGTATTCGATCGCGAGCCGCGATTCGCCCTTCAGATAGTGATAGTTGACGAGGTAACTGTAGATGCGCGACAGCCGCTGTTGGTCGCCGATCTGCTGGGCCAACGCCTCGGCCTCACGCGATACCTCAAGGACTTCATCCAAGCGGCCGAGCTGCAGCAACGGCGGCCGCAGAGCGAGTCTCAAGTCGATCGCGCGCTCGACCGACTCGCGGCTTGATGGCAGGTGAGTGTGCGCAGCCAGCGCCGCCTGCAGCGC
>CAYNFN010000368.1:0-1995 GCA_964396485.1 uncultured Alcaligenaceae bacterium | reverse complement strand
CTCTGCAGCACTTCGGGATCGACGCGGTTGGCCAGTTCGGTGAAGCCCACCATGTCGCAGAAGAGCACGGTCAACTGGCGGCGCTCGCCCGCCTCTGTAGTGACCACCGCGGGCGCGGCGTCCGTGTCGGATCCTCGGCTTTTCGTGGGTGCAGCGGCCGGCTGTGGCGCGGGGGCCACTGCGTCGCTCAGTTCGACCGTCGCCATCAGCAAGCGCTTCCGATCGCCCAGCGGAATTTTCAGCTCTTTGAGCTCCTGGTCCGTCAACTGCGGCAGGATATCCAGACCGATCGCATGTTTTGCGAACAGTCCCGCGTACCTGGTCAGGCCATGCCGTTCGAGCCAGTCGTCCAGGTCCATTGCCCGCGCCTCAAGTCCTGTCAGGGTCACAGCGATTCTTGCAGGATCGCACCAACAGATATGTCATTGCCGTATATCAGGTTGGATACGACCGATGGAAGCCGCCAAACTGCTCACGTCCGGGCGCCGTCAGACCGTCCGGTTGGCCAAAGCATACCGCTTTGCGGGCACGGAAGTCTTTATGCTCAGGGCGCCTCGTCCTGCAGCCCGCGCAGGGTCCCGGTCCGCTAGATGAATTTCCGGCGGCGTTCGGCCAGTACTTTCTCGATTAGCTCGATCGAGCTCCGCACGCCTTCCATGTTCGGATTGATGGCGAGCGCGCGTTGAAAGTAGTCGAGCGCGCGCTCCAGGTCGCCCTTGCGTACGTAGATCTGCCCGTAGCCGGAGAGCACGCCGAAATGCTGCGGATTCCTTTTGAGCACTTCGGCGCAATCCTTCAGCGACAAATCATTCTCCCCAAGCAGGAAGTAAACCGTCGCCCGCTTGTTCCAGCCCTCGGCGAAGTCCGGTTTCATGCCGATCACCCGACTGAACGCTTCAACGGCGGCCGGCAATTCCCGGCTTCGCATTTGCGCGAGCCCGCGCTCGAATACCCGGTCGGTAGCCTGGTCTCCTGAGCGGCCCCATACCTGCCAGATCGCCCCTTCCGCGGCTTGCCGCACCCTCGCGTCCGAATCGTACAGTGCAGCCATCAACAGCGGCAAATCAGCCGGCGTTCCCAGTTCGGCGAGCACCGCACAGGCGCCGGCACGGGTTTGCGCATCCTTTTGCTGCAGGTCCGCCCGCGCACGCTGCCGCAGCACATCCTCAGGCTCCTGTGCGAATGCATGACTCGCAACCAACACTGCCGCCACATACATGAGGGCAATCGCTCTTCGTATCCGATACCCGCTCGAAGCGGTCGAACGACTCAGCATGGCAATCCCCGGGCCAAAACCCTAAAATGGCGCATTCGCTTCACATCCGATGCGCCTGCCACGAAATTCTACCCCCTGACCTCTTCGAGAGCTTCTCCATGTTGAGATTTCTGCTGCTCGGCCTGCTCGTAATCTCCACCTGCGCTCAGGCTGCATATCCGCTCGGCACCATGACCTGCGACGACATCGCGAGTTTTGCCTCGGAGGCCATGTCCTGGCGCAAGGAGGGGCAGACGCGGGAACAGGCGCTCGCGGCGCTGGAAAACCGCACCTATAACGACCCGGTGGAGAAGAAGAACCTCACCGCAATTGTGGATCTCGTGTTCGGTACGTACGGACGCAACTGGACCGTGGAATCGGCCGGCAACGTCATGCGCACCGATTGCATGACGGGACGCTGAGTGACGCGCCTGCCCCCGCCGGCGCGGACCGGGATGCAGCTCGCCGACGCGGATACGCCGGCACTGCTGCTCGACCTGGACGCATTCGAGCGCAATCTCGACCGCCTCGATCAATCCCTGGCCGGGTTCAAGGTGCGGGTGCGGCCGCACGCCAAATCCCACAAATGCCCGGAAATCGCGCTTCGGCAGATGGCGCACGGCGCCGTCGGTGTCTGCTGCCAGAAGGTTTCCGAAGCCGAAGCCATGGTCGAAGGCGGCGTGATGAACGTCATGGTCAGCAACGAAGTCGTCGGCGCGGGCAAGATCGCGCGCCTGGCG
>CAYNFN010000367.1:0-2258 GCA_964396485.1 uncultured Alcaligenaceae bacterium | reverse complement strand
CTACCCCACCATGACAGTGAAGGATGCCGGCAACGGCAAGAGTCGCGTCGAATGGAAAGCGCGGTTCAGGCGCCTCGCCTACTGGACCGATGATCCGCCCCCCGGTCAGGACGACGCGACGGTGCTCGCGGCGTTCAACAGGGTGTACCCGTTGGGTCTGCAAACCCTGAAGACGCTGGTTGAAGGGCAGTAACCGCGTGGAGGAGTGAAGGGTAGAGACTCGCGAACTTCACGTCTGCGGAAGTTCCTCAGCCTGCGAACACATTCACTCCTTCACCCAATCACCCAATCACCCAATCACTCAATCACGCCTTCACTCATGAAATCCTTCGACCTCACGGGCAAAGTGGCGATCGTCACCGGTTCCAGCCGTGGCATCGGCCGCTCCATCGCCGAGCATCTCGCCGCGGCTGGCGCCAGGGTCGTGATCTCCAGCCGCAAAGCGCCCGCCTGCGAGGAAGTGGCTGAGTCCATCCGGACAGCCGGAGGCGAAGCCGTCGCGATCCCCGCCAACATCGGCGACAAGGCGCAACTCGAGAATCTGGTCAACGAAACGCGCAGGCACTGGGGCAGGATCGACGTGCTGGTCTGCAATGCCGCAAGCAATCCCTACTACGGACCGATGGCGCAGATGCCCGACGAGGCCTTCAACAAGATTCTGCAGAACAACGTCGTGTCCAACCACTGGCTGGCCAGTCTGGTGCTGCCGGATATGGCGGAGAGAAAGGACGGCGTGGTGATCATCGTATCGTCCATTGGCGGGCTCAAGGGCACCGCCGTACTCGGCGCCTACGCGATCTCCAAGGCCGCGGACATGCAACTGGCGCGCAACCTGGCCGTGGAATGGGGGCCGCACAACATCCGGGTCAACTGCATCGCACCCGGACTGGTGAAAACCGACTTCGCCCGGGCCCTGTGGGAAAACCCCGAAGTACTCACCAAGTACGAAACGCAGACGCCGTTGCGCAGGATCGGCGAACCGGACGACATCGGCGGCATTGCGGTGTTCCTCGCCTCTCGTGCCAGCGCTTTTGTCACCGGCCAGACCATCGTTGCGGACGGCGGCGTGACCATTGCAAGTTAGTGGCTACCGGCTAGAGGCTAGAGGCTAGAGGCTAGAGGCTAGAGGCTAGAAAAGTCTAGTCGACACTCCTAAACCTGGTTTCCCGTTAGCACAGAGCACCCGCTTCTCGCCATTGGCCATTCACAAGACACCAGCGATAGGGACCGCTCCGCCACCGTTAAGGTGAAATCATCCTCAGTCCGATAGACTCGATGTGCCTCGTCCGCCAAATGCAACCGGGCCTGGGTTTCCCCAGGCCCGGCGTTTTAACGAGACTTGCTGCGCCCGACTAGTCCTTGCGCTTGCCGGGTACGACCTTCAGTAATCCGCGTCCTTCGAACTGACGGCCATCTGCGGTCTGACCCCTCAAGACGCCCTCGGAGTGATAATAATCGTAACCTGTAAGCTGGTTCTCGAAATGACAGACCAGGTCGGCGAGACCGTCGCCGTTCACATCTTCGCCATCATTGCCGCAGTGATGCAGACTCGCTTCGTAGCCGGTCGCGCCGAACCTGATCGAGTCCCGGTTAACGTCAAGCGCATTGAACTCGGCATTAGACAGCAAGGCAACCGGGATCTTGCCCTTGGACTTGGGATTGATCGGGGCAAGGTCGCCGCTGCCCGGTTTGATATCGATATTGATCTGCTGCAGCGGTGGCGAAACCCCGGTGAGCAACAGGGTATAGCTGCCGTTGGCAAGAGACGGATGCAGAGCGTTGGACATGAGTGTCCCGCCATTGTTAAAGAATCGCGGATAGCTGCTTACGCCAACCGTGTAGGTGCCCGTCGCGGGCAACCTGAAGTTGATGATCAGCGCATCATGGCGACTCAGCGAACCCGAGTCGAACGGCGACGTCGCATCGTCGTTCTCGCGCAACTTCTGGAACGTCGGCCCAGGCCCGAAAACGGCGAGATACGTATCGACGTTGCGCAAGCCCGACCCGCTGGGCTTGATGCCTCCATCGATGTCGATGGTCACCACGTCGCCTTCACGGCCGTCGAAAGAATAAAAATCCACGTCATTGGCCGCGGCACCCGAAAGGGCGCCGAGCACGCCGTTGATTTCTGCACCGCCGCCGCTGCCCACCACCAAATTCTGCGGCGTTGCAATCGGATTGTTCGGTTCAGCCTCGTATACCGCGAACGCGACATTGCTCGCCCCCGAAACCGCAAGAAATACCGCCATATACGCGAA
>CAYNFN010000366.1:0-3740 GCA_964396485.1 uncultured Alcaligenaceae bacterium | reverse complement strand
CGAGCGCATGAAGATACCGGTTTTTCACGACGACCAGCACGGCACCGCGATCATCGTCGGCGCGGCGGTAACCAACGGGCTCAAGGTCGTGGGCAAGGACATTGCGAAGGTAAGACTAGTGTGCTCCGGCGCCGGCGCTTCGGCTATCGCCTGCCTCGATCTGCTGGTGAAGCTCGGGCTGAAACGCGAGAACATCATCGTCTGCGACTCGAAAGGCGTCATATACGAAGGCCGCGACAAGAGCATGGAGCCGAACAAGGCGCGTTACGCGCGCAAGACCGACGCGCGCAAGCTTGCCGACGCGATGCCCGGCGCGGACATCTTCCTCGGACTCTCGGGCCCGGGCGCGATGAAACAGGATTGGATCAAGGCCATGGCGGAGAAGCCGCTGGTGCTGGCGCTCGCCAACCCGACGCCCGAGATTCTGCCCGAGGAAGTGAAGGCGGTGCGGCCCGATGCCGTGATCGCCACCGGCCGCTCCGATTATCCGAATCAGGTGAACAACGTGCTGTGCTTCCCGTTCATCTTTCGCGGCGCGCTCGACGTCGGCGCAACCAAAATCACCGAGGAAATGAAGCTCGCCTGCGTGAAGGCGATCGCGGAACTCACCCAGGCCGAACAGTCGGACGTGGTGGCCATGGCCTACGAAGGCGAGGAACTCTCATTCGGGCCTGAGTACATCATTCCCAAGCCCTTTGATCCGCGGCTCATCACCCGGATTGCGCCGGCGGTGGCGAAGGCGGCGATGGACAGCGGCGTGGCAACGCGCCCGATCACGGATTTCGACGCCTACCGCCAGCAGCTCATCAACTTCGTCTACCACTCCGGGTTCGTGATGAAGCCGGTGTTCGCGGCGGCGAAGGCAGCGCCCCGCCGGGTGATCTACGCGGAGGGCGAGGATGAACGCGTGCTGCGCGCGGTGCAAGTAGTGGTGGATGAGCATCTCGCCAATCCGATCCTGATCGGCCGGCCGGAAGTAGTGGAAACGCGGATCAAGCGCTTCGGGCTGCGCATCAAGCCGGGCAAGGATTTCGAACTGGTCAACCCGGAGAGCGACGCGCGCTACCGGGAAGTATGGACCGAGTACTACAAGGCGATGAACCGCAAAGGCGTTTCGCCCGACGACGCCAAGGTGCACGTGCGCCAGTCCACGACGCTGATAGGCGCTATGCTGCTGCGCAGGGGCGACAGCGATGCGATGTTGTGCGGCACGTTCGGCCGCCACAAGGACCACCTGTGTCATATCGCCAACGTAATCGGCCTCAAGCCAGGCGCGAGCATATTCGCCGCGATGAACGTGCTGCTGCTGGCCAAGCGCACGCTGTTCATCTCGGACACCTATGTCAACGAGGACCCGGGCGTCGAACAACTGGCCGAGATCGCGATCATGGCGGCCGAGGAAGTAAAACGCTTCGGGGTGGCGCCCAGGATCGCCCTGCTGTCCCACTCCAACTTCGGCAGCGATGACTCGCCCGCCGCGCTGAAAATGAGCCAGGCCCGGGACCTGATTGAGAAGCTCGCTCCGGATCTGGAGGTCGAGGGCGAAATGCACGGCGATGCCGCGCTTTCGGAATCGATCCGCAACCACGTGCATCCGGAATCCCGGCTGAAAGGCGAAGCGAACCTGTTGATCATGCCTAATTTGGACGCGGCGAATATTTCCTTCAATCTGCTGAAGATGACCGGCGGCGAAGGTGTTACCGTAGGGCCGATCCTGCTGGGTGCCGCCAGACCGGTGCACATCCTCACGCCGACGGCGACAGTGCGGCGGCTGGTGAACATGACGGCCCTGTGTGTGGTGGATGCCAATGCGCAGCAACGTTCGCTGTTCTGACGGCCAATGCGTCGCGCCGAATAATCGCCCGATGCGGCTGCGTCGCCGCAAGGCGACACAGCCCGCGTGTCGCCTGCAACGCATTGCCGGAACTTGGGTGTTGCGAGGGCGTCGAATCGTTTGTATCAACCACAGGGGAGAAACATGAAAACAGAACGCACCCGGATTTCAGAATCAGACGCACGACTCAATGCGCGATTGGCGATTGTTACGACGGCCCTGCTGCTCGGCGCACTCTTCGCCGCCTTGGCCACGCAGGCCCGGGCGGCCGAGCCTTTCGCCCGCGGCAACCTGACCGGTTCGATTTACGTGGGCGCCGGCCGTGCGCTGGATCGCAACTACACGACAATCGGCGGCGCCGTTGGCTACATGATCTCCGAAGGACTGATGCTCGGCGTGAGCGCCGAAACATGGGTCGGCAACGACCCCGACATTTACAAGCTCACACCGGAAGTGCGTTACACGTTCACCCGGGTCGCCCCGGTGAAACCTTACATCGGCGCCTTCGTCTCGCGCACGATCTACACCGGCCTCCCGGACGCGAACACCTACGGCGCGCGCGGCGGGATCTATATGCCTTTCAGCTCGAACGCAGCGTTCAACGTCGGCGTGGTTTACGAGAAGATATCGGGGTGCAACGCGTCAACGTACAACGATTGTTCGCAGTTCTACCCCGAGGCCGGCGTCCTGTTCTCCTTCTGAACGTCCTCCAGGAAAAAAAGCACCTACCGGGGGATAAGGGGCCAGGGGGATAAGGGGCCAGGCTGACCCCGAGGTCTTCCGTAAAGGGTAGCGTCCCCTTTATTACTTTATTACCTTTATTATTGTCCCCGCCGGAAGGCGTCCCCTCGAACCGCCCGTTAGGCTCGGCTATGGAACTACAGTATTCGCCCACAGCTAGCCGTTCCAGTCTTCCCTCTCTGCTGCAGTTCAAAGATCACATCATGCCTCAGTTGTGCAACGGCTACGTCAGGGGTAGCTGTCGGAACCAGGTGGCGAACGTGAGCCATGGTCGAGAGGTCGGAACAATAAACCATAACAAAAGCACTAACGAGTAGAAAATCGCGAAGAAGGAAAACGCTCTCCGCGAAGGAAGGTTTGGGGCTATTGTTCGCGCAAGCCAAATGACTATAGCGATTTCGAGGCCGAAAGGAACTAGCTGATAGTGCCAGAACTGCGGTAACTCAACAACGTAGAAGGCCAGCACCCGGCCAAGAACAGGATCGACCAAGATTAGTGCAGTGCATGCCATAAAGCGGGAGTGAAGCGGTGTCGAGTTACGGTGCAATATCGCCAAGGCGAACGACATCCCGAACAGCAGTGCAGCTGAGATCGGCAAGTACAAAATATAGGCTGCGTTGGCAAACGAGCTGGCGTCTGCGCCGGACAATCGAAAGTGAGCAAGGAGGATGGCGGCTAGCACAAACACGGGTGCCAGCGCCCAAGAGAAACGGCCGAGCCAGCGATGGAGGTGGAGATGTCGTTTGACGACAAGAATTGGTTGAACGATTAGTAATGCGAGCCAGAGGGCCGCGGTCCAGGCATGGAAGTGCGTGTATCTATCTATCGATTCACGAGGCTGGGAAAGATAGCCAGGCCAGAAGGCGAAGAGCCCTAGGATTGCGAGAACGATGGAACTGGCGAGAAGAGCATGCGGCATGGTGAGGTATGGGGCCTAACGTTGGTGTTCAGCGTCCGCCGAAGGCGGTCGACTGGGACGACTGGTTAGGCGGCCAGCCAGCACCATTCAACCTTGACATCGCAGTCAGTCCACCTCGATCACAATTTTCCCATTCGCTCTGTTTTCGTCCATCATGGCGTGGGCTTCACGAAGTTTCCCAAAATGAAAGCTCGGTCCGAGCTTGATGATAAGCTCGTCGGACTCCACAAGTGACACATACCGTTG
>CAYNFN010000365.1:0-4779 GCA_964396485.1 uncultured Alcaligenaceae bacterium | reverse complement strand
ATTATTTTCACCCGCGAGACGATCGCGCCATGCAGGGCGCGCGCCGGCTCGATCAGGTCGCGCAGCGTTCCGTCGATACGCAGCCGCACCACCGAGCGCGTTTCGAAAGGCTCGATATGGATGTCCGAGGCGCCGTCGCGCAGCGCCTGGGTGAACAATGCATTGATCAGGCGGATGACCGGCGCATCGTCCTGGCTTTCGAGCAGATCCTCGATCCTGGGGATTTCCTGCAGCAACCTGGAGAGGTCCAGGTCCTGCGCGAGGTCTCCGGCCAGCGCGGCCGCCCCGGCATCGGCGTCGTTGTATGCAGCGGCGATCAACTCGTCGAATTGCTCGGTGCCGATGCGGCGCGCACGCACGGGCACTCCAAGCGCGCGGCGCAATTCGGCCAGCGCGCCCGCGTGGGCATCGCTGCGCACCGCCACCTCCGCGAGACCGCCGGCCAGGGAAGTGACGACAACGCCGTTGGCCTTGGCAAAGGCGTAGGGGATCTTGCTATGCGGTCCCTGGAGCTTCAAGGAATTCTCTCAGCGCGGCGCACTTACTTCCGCCCGGGTTCGTCGCGGCGCAGCGCGCCCGGTTTCGCTGCTGCCGGCGGGCGCGGCGGCAGGGTGGGCGATTCCATGTTTGGCAGAATGGCGTCCTGCGCGGGTTTGGCCTTTTCCTGCTCGCCGAGGATGTAGTCGTAGCGCTCGCCGGTAAATGCGTCGGCGCGCCGGCTGTCGCGCACCAGCGTCGGCCGCAGGAAGATCATCAGGTTGGTCTTGCTGTGCGAGCGCGTCTTGTAGCGAAACAGGCCGCCAATCACCGGGAGGTCTCCCAGCACCGGGACCTTCTGCACCCCGTCGGTGACGCTGTCCTGGATCAGGCCGCCGATCACCACGATCTGCCCGTCGTCGACCAGGACCGTCGAGGCCACCGCGCGCTTGTTGGTGATCACGCCGGCGGGGTTTAGCCTGTCCTGGATGCTGGAGACCTCCTGGTAGATCTGCAGGCGCACCGTGCCGCCCTCCGAGATCTGCGGCTTGATCCGCAGCGTCAACCCGACATCCTGCCGTTCGATCGTCTGGAAAGGTGTGGGCGTGGTGGCCGCGCCCGTAAGCGCGTACTGGCCGGTGATGATGGGGATGTTCTGGCCGATGACGATCGTGGCTTCCTCATTGTCGAGCGTCAGCAGCGTCGGCGTGGACAGAATATTGGCGTTGGCGTCGGTCTCCAGCGCACGCACCAGGACATTGATGTTCAGAACCTCGCCCACGCCGGGAAGGGTTACGGTGCCGTTTACCACCCCGACGTTGAGCCCGGGCCCGGCCCTGGCCGGGTTCTGCGAAATGCCGATGATGTTCTGGCCCGTGGTGCCAAAATTGGTGCCGCCGAAGCCCTGGGTATCGGTGCTGCCCAATCCGCTCAGGCTCTGCCATTGGACGCCGAATTCGGCGGCCTTTTCGGCGGTGAGCTCCGCGATCAGCGCCTCGACATACACCTGCGCGCGGCGCACGTCGAGCTTGTCCAGCGCTGCGCGCAGATTATTGTAGATCGCGTCGGGCGCGGTGATGATGATCGAGTTGGTGGCCGCGTCCGCCTGGATGATGCCGGGCGCGGCCGCAGTTGCCTGTGACTGGCCGCCGGTCGGACCGTAGACAGCCTGCCCCGGCGACGCTGCGGAAGCCGGGGCCGACATCGATGCAGACAATGATGCTCCTAGTACGCTCGGAGCCGATACGGAACGCGGCGCAGTCGCTGCGCCTGCATCTCCCTGATAGATCGCCCGCAGGGTCTCGGCGAGCTTTACCGCCTCGGCATTTTTCAGATAAACGACGTGAATATTGCCGCCGGCATTGGTCGGCGAATCCAGCATCGCCACGAACTTGCGCAACCGGGTGAGGTGCGAAGGATCGCCCGAGCGCGCCATCAGACTGTTCGAGCGGGCATCCGCGACCACCGAGAAGCGCTGGGTCGGCTCCTGCGCGGTTGCGCCCTGGGCCTGCGCCGACTCCGCGAACAGCCGGTTGACGGTCGCCGCCACATCGACCGCAGAAGCATACTGCAGCGGGATCATCACCGGGTCGGCGCCGCTCGGCTGATCGATCGAATCGATGATCCTTTCCAGGCGCTGCAGATTGGATGCGTAGTCGGTGATGACCAGTGTGTTGTTGTTTTGGAAAGCACTGATGGTGTTGTTGGGTGCAATCAACGGGCGCAGGATCGGCAGCATTTGCAGCGCCGATTCGTGCTTCAGCGTGTAAACGCGGGTTTCGATCCGTTCTCCGGTCGCGCGCCCTGATTCCGGTGGCGCCGACGTCGGACCCGCGTGCAGCTTGGCGTCGGCTTCGGGAAGGATTTTCACGATACCGCGATCCTCGACCGCGGCAAAGCCGTGCAGGCGCAGCGCCGAAAGAAACACCTCGTACACCGAAGCTCTCGGAATTGATTTGGCCGAGACGATGTTCAACGATCCCTTGACCCGCGGATCGAGCACGAAGTTCCTGCCGGTGATCTCGCTGACGGCTTTCACCACGCCCTCGATGTCGGCGTTGACGAAGTTCAGCGTGACCATGTCGGGATTCGGGCGCGCGCCCCCTTGAGGAGAGCGTGCCGCAGGATTGCCCCCGGCTCCGGTTTGCTGAGCCCATGTTTCCTGTACCAGCAACAGCGCAGCCAAACAGACCGCGGTGGCCAGCGACAGGTATCCGGTTTGCAGACTGCGAGGCTTCATATTCGTTATCGAACGCTGCGCGGGCAAGCGACGGCTGCGTCACCTGTTTATGCCTAAACCGGCAGATTCTGAGCTTTTCTGCGGCCACGCGAGTATTTCACGGATTCCGAGGCGTTCCAGGATGACATGATCGGTGCCGACCTCGGCGAGCCGGATGCCGGGAGCAACGTCTTCGCCTTCCCGCACGGCGAGAATCTCTTTCGCCTCGAGTTGCACCACCGCGTATCCGCGCCGCCCCCCCGTGGCCGCGACAATACCGAGCAGCCTGATCGCGATTCCCGTTGGTACCGGACTGTCCGGATCCCGCCGCATGCTGCCGAACAGCGCACCCGCGGACGCGGGTGCGGTGCCGGTGTCTGCGGCGGTCGGTGCGCGCGGTTCCGGAAGCGGCGCCAGCCAGACCCAGGTCCAGTACGCCGCCACCAGGCCGAGCAACGCCAGCGCGGCAATAGTCGCCAGGGTGACCACGGCCGTTTGCGCAATGTTCGATCGGTCGAGTAGGAGCTGCCGCATACTTAGCGTTGTTGGCGCGCCGGCACGCAATGAAGCGCGGGGCAATGATCGACCTGACAGAATACCCTCACGCAGGACCAAAGTTATACCATAGCGAACGTGCCGTATCTACGCTATCGAACAGAGTGTCTTTCGGCGAATGGGATAATTGGCGTAACTGGCTGGATCGGAACATGACGGGCGACCCTCGGATAATATTGGAATACAAGAAGCTGCAAATGAAAGTGTCGACCTGGCGACGTGGGTTTACGTTGCTCGAAGTGATGGTGGTGGTCGTGATCCTCGGCATACTCGCCGCCCTGGTGGTGCCGAAAATCATCAGCCGCCCCGACGAGGCGCGGGTGATCGCGGCGAAGCAGGGCATCGCGAGCCTGATGCAGGCGCTCAAGCTTTACCGCCTGGACAACCAGCGTTACCCCGTGACCGAACAAGGTTTGCAGGCGCTGGTGGCACAGCCGACTACCGCCCCGCTCCCGCCCAACTGGAAAGCGGGCGGGTATGTCGAGCGCCTGCCCAAGGACCCCTGGGGCAATCCCTACCAATATCTGAATCCCGGGATACACGGCGAGATCGACATTTTCAGTTTCGGCGCCGATGGCGCACCCGGCGGCGAAGGCAATGACACCGACGTCGGTTCTTGGACGCTCTGAACAAAAAACCATAGAAGTCAACATCGAAAAACTCACCACGAAGACACAAAGGACACGAAGAAAAGCCAAGGAAATGCAATATGAACACGGGAACAGATCAAACACGCAAGCCTCCTGGTTCCGCCGAGCCCCCGTGGTTCAAGTTGTGATGACTCTTGCAGCAACGTGGATCAAGGAAACAGGACCCCTGTTCTTTCCGGTTATTTCTATCCGTGCCTTGAGTCCTTCTTCGTGTTTCTTCGTGTCCTTTGTGTCTTCGTGGTGAGAAATTGTTCTTTTCGCGTCGAGGATGAATGAGAATGCGCGCCCGGAAAAATTGCCGCGGCTTCACGCTCATCGAGTTGCTGGTGGTGCTGCTGATCATGGGATTGTTCGCCGGCCTGGTCAGCACCATCACGCTGCCCGACGATCGGGCGCTGCTGCGCGTCGAGGCCGAGCGGCTGGCGCAACTGCTGGATCTTGCCGCGATGCAGTCGCGCCTCACCGGCAAGTCCATTGCCTGGACCGCGGACGGGCCGGGTTACCGCTTCTGGCGGTTCAGCGAAGACACTTACTGGTCCGAGATCCTCGACGACGACTCCTTGCGCGCGCGAACGCTCCCACAGGGAATGGCGATCGCCGGAATGCGCGTGGAAAACATGCGCACACCGGAGCGCATGCGCCTGGAGTTCAACCCCTACGGCGACACGCCCTCCTTCAGGATCGAGATAGTCCTTGGCGCCGCGCGTTGCACGGTTGCGGGCTCCCCGATCGGCGAAGTGCGCGTATTGCCGGAACAAGGAAAAGACAATGGCGAACTGGCGCGACGCTAGGCGAAATGGTTTTACGCTGGTCGAGGTGCTGGTCGCCCTTGCAATCATCTCGATCGCACTTCTCGCGGCGCTGCGCGTCGCCGGCGGC
>CAYNFN010000364.1:0-6996 GCA_964396485.1 uncultured Alcaligenaceae bacterium | reverse complement strand
CGACGATGGCGATCGCCATGATGGAAACGTGATCGACCAGACCGACCGCAGTGATTACCGAATCCAGTGAGAACACGATGTCCAGCACCGCGATCTGGACCAGCGTCATTCCCAGGCTCGCGGCGACCACCGCGCGGCCGGTATCCTCGACGCCCTCCAGGCTGTTGTGGATCTCGTGCGTCGCCTTGGCCAGCAGGAACAGGCCGCCACCGATCAGGATCAAGTCGCGGCCGGAGATCTCTTGTCCCAACAGGGTGAACCACGGCTCAGTCAGCCCCATGACCCAGGATATGGAGAACAGCAGCGCCAAACGGGCGAACATCGCCAGGCCGAGCCCCACGCGCCGTGCGAAGGCGCGCTGCTTCTTCGGCAGGCGGCCCACTAGGATGGAAATGAAAATAATATTGTCGATCCCCAGCACGATCTCCAATGCGGCAAGGGTACCCAGCGCGATCCACGCCTCCGGGCTCGCAATCCATTCGAACATCGGTGTCTCCCGTTTCTGAAATCAGGTTTCGAAAAAGAACCCGGTCAGCCCCACGGATTCGCCTTCATTCCTTCTCGCTTGCCGTTCAGGCTCCGGGTTCCTGGTCCGTGCAACCCTTCACCATCGACCGGCCGCTGTTGGTGCCGAGCGCGTAGAGCACCGCCCGCAATGATGAAGCTTGAGACATGACTTCTCCATTAATTCAAGAAATCTATGCCACAGAGGATTCTTCACAATACCCCCTTGAGGGGTACACAGAGATCACAGAGGAAAATCAAGAGAAAAAAGATGTCGGGATCAAAACCGTTCGATTGCGGATGATCCATCGCAGTGAAAGTTAGCGACACAGATTCGCTAACAGCCATCCCCTCTAACCCGATTTCTCTTTTCTTGGTTTCTGTTTTTCCTCTGTGACCTCTGTGTTCTCTGTGGCTAAGGTGCAGTAGGCAGGTTAAACGACTTTCAACGTTGGAGTGCCGATGTGGATTTCACCGATTACCGCGGCGCGGTCGAAGGCTTCGATGCGAAATATGTCGAGTACCCGCTCCACAGCATCGGGTGCGCAGGTCACCAGCAGTCCGCCGCTGGTTTGCGGATCGGTGAGCAGGGTCTTCTCGATGTCGCCATGACCGCCCAGGTCCACGCTCTTGCCGTAGCCGTGCCAGTTGCGGGTCGAGGCGCCGGTCTTGAACCCGGCTTTCACCAGATCGAGCACACCGGGGAGCAGCGGCACCTGTTCCCAGTGCAGCGTCGCCGCCACCCCGGAGCCCTTGCAGACCTCGAACAAATGTCCGGCCAGCCCGAAACCGGTGACGTCGGTCAGCGCATGGACGCCTTCCAGTTCTGCAAGCCTGAGGCCGGGCGTGTTGAGTTGGGTGGTGCTTGCAAGCATTGCCGCGTAAAGTGAGGCGTTGAGCTTCTCGTTCTTGATCGCGGCGCTGTAGATGCCAACGCCGAGTGCCTTGCCAAGGATGATCCGGTCTCCGGGTTTTGCATCGGCATTGCGTTTTACTTTCCCCGGGTCAACCAGTCCGATTACCACCAGGCCGTAGATTGGCTCCACGGAATCGATGCTATGGCCGCCCGCTATCGGGATACCCGCTTTCGCGCAAACCGACTCGCCGCCTTCGAGGATCTTGCGGATGGTCTCCACCGGCAACTGATTGATCGGCATGCCGACCACGGCAAGCGCGAACAGCGGCCGGCCCCCCATCGCGTACACGTCGGAGATCGCGTTGGTCGCCGCAATCGCGCCGAAGTCGAAGGGATCGTCCACCACCGGCATGAAAAAGTCCGTCGTGGCGACGATCGCCTGCGATTCGTTAATCCGATAGACCGCGGCGTCGTCGCTGGTCTCGATGCCAACCAGGAGCTGCTTTGGCCACAGTCCCACGCCGGACTTGGCGATGATGCTCTCCAGAACCGCCGGCGCGAGCTTGCAGCCGCAGCCGCCGCCGTGGGCAAGCTCCGTTAGCCGCAGCGGCTTCTTTTCCGGTGCATTCATCACCTCATCCCACCCACCTCATCCCCGCCTTCTCCCCCCAGATGGGCGGAGAAGGAGTTAAAAGCAAGAGACGATTACTGCCGCTGGTATTTTTTGCTCCCTCTCCGCCACTGGGGGAGAGGGCAGGGGTGAGGTGGCGCGGAGAAGGTGCGCTGCGCAGGCTAGATTTGATTGTGACTTTCATGCTCCCTCTCCGCCTTTAGGGGGACTCAGTTTAGTACCCCCTTGAGGGGTAGAGGGCCGGGGTGAGGTGGCTCGCTCTGCAATCGCCAGTACCCGGTACATCGAGCGCACCACCGGCAGCTCGATCAGTTCGCCGTCCACCACTACCAGGCCGGTCTTGTCCTGTTCGAAAGCGGCGCAGACCTTGCGGGCCTTCGCGATGGTCTTCTGGTCCGGCGTAAAAGCCTCGTGGATGATCGGGATCTGGTTGGGATGAATCGAGGCCTTGCCGGTGAAACCCAGCCGGGCGCAGGCCTGCGCCTCCTGTCGCAACCCTTCCGGATCGTCGAGGTTCAGGAACGGCACATCCAGAAGATCGATGCCGGCGGAGGCCGCCGCATGCACCAGCCGCGAGCGGGTGTAGAGCAGCGGCTCCCAGGATTTCTCGCAACGCAGGTCGGCGGACATGTCCACCGCGCCGAGAATCACCGAGTCGATGCGGGAGGATGCACGGGTGATCTCCAGGGCGCGCTCCAGACCCTGATTGGTCTCGATGATCACGCAGAAGCGGATGTGGCGCGCGGGGCCGGCGGACAGCAGCGTCTCGATCAGCTGCACTTCCTCGGCCGACTTGATCTTCGGGATCATGATCGCCGGCGGCGGCGCTTCGCATTCGATGATCGCGGTCAGGTCCTTGAGCCCGTCCGGCGTCGAGAGGCCGTTGATACGCACCATCTGCTCGACGTGGGGGTGGGTGTTCTTTCCGAACAGCGGCAGGGTCAGCGCGCGCCCTTCGTCCTTGCGGCCGCGCGCGACCGCATCCTCCATATCCACGCAGACGATGTCGGCTCCGCTATCGAGCGCCTTGGCGAAACGGTCGGGGCGCAGGCCGGGGACGAAAAGCAGGCTGCGGCGCGGCCGCATCGGACGATCAACGGTATTCATGCCGGGCTCGCGAAGGAAAACCCGAATGCTAGCTGCCGGGGGGCCGGCGCGCCAGTCTATTCGCCGATCACGAGCCCCCCGGCGCGATCGCTCGCAGCGCTGGGAAGCCTCTGTCGCCCGATGAACAACAGCAGCGGCAGGGCTGCGAGCGCGACCAGGGCAAATAGCCAGAAGTCACCCGTGTAGGCGATGATCGCGGACTGCATGTCGATTTCTTCGTCCAGCCGGGCCAGTGCCTGCGTCGTCGCGATGCTCCACCCGTCCGGAGCTTGCGCCTGCAGCGCCTTGCTGTATGGCGTGACATGCTCGGCGAGTTGCGCATGCATCACGCTGGTGGTGCGCACGTAAAGTGCCAGCGCTCCGGATATACCGATGCTTGCGCCGATGCTGCGTACGAGGTTGTAGACCGCCGCGGCCTCGGTGCGGCGATGCGGCTCGAGCGACGGGAAGGCGATCACCTGGATTGGCACCAGGATGATCCCGCCGCCCACACCCTGCATGAAATTCGTCCACACCAGCGGCCATACACCGACGTCTCCGGTCCAGTTCGACATATCCCAGCTCGAAAAGGCCAGACACAACAGCCCGACCGCGATCAGCAAGCGCGGGTCGATGCGTCCGGTAATACGGCCGCCGATGATCATCGCCGCAAGCAAGCCGATGCCGCGCGGCGCCTGCAGCAGGCCGATCGCATCGACCGAGTAGCCGCGCACGTGCTCCAGGAAAGAGGGCATCAGTACCATCGGCGGAGTGGTCATGAATCCGTAGATGAACGCGAACACCAGCCCGATGAAGAAGTTGCGTTGCGCAAGCAGGCGCGGATCCAGGAAAGGCTGTTTCGCCGTCAGGCAGTGCACGTTGAAAAGATAGACACCCAGCACTGCAAGGCAGGCTTCGGTGATGATCTCCCAGGATTCGAACCACTCCAGTTGCCCGCCGCGATCGATCATCAGTTGCAGCGCCCCGATACCCATCGACAGGCTCAGAAATCCGAACCAGTCGAGCCGGCGCCGCGGTTCGCGCTGTGTTTCGGGAAGGAACGCGGCCGCGCCGGCCAGCGCGAGCAGGCCGAAGGGAACATTGATGTAGAAAATGTAGCGCCAGCTCAGGTACTCCGTCACATAGCCGCCCAAAGTGGGGCCGACGAACGATCCCATCACCGCGCCCACCCCCCAAAGCGCCATGGCCTTCCCCTGCTCCTCCGGCGGATAAGTATCCAGAATAATGGCGTGCGAAAGCGGGATCAGGAACGCGCCGCCCAGCCCCTGCGCAACGCGGGCGGCCACCTCCATCGCCAGCGAGTCGGCGGCGCCGCATAGCACCGAGGCGGCGAGAAAGACCGACACCGCGCACAGGAACAGGCGCTTGCGGCCGAAGCGCAAGCTCAGCCATCCGGCGGCGGGAATGGAGAGTGCCGAGGCGACGATGTAAGACGTAATGACCCAGGCGATCTGATCCTGCGTCGCCGAGAACGTGCCCTGCATGTGCGGAAGGGCGACCGCGGCGATGGTCCAATCAACCGAGTACAGAAAACTCGCCAGCCCTACCGACGCGGTGATGAGCGCCGGGTGCCTCGCGGGGTTCACGCTTTCAGCGGCGGCCATCCGCCATTGCGGATGCCGGCACGAGGAAGCGCGGCAACCAGCCATCGTCGATCAGCTTCTGCACCATGCGCGGCAGCCCGCGCGGCCGTCCGGTGTCCACCGCCACGGTGACCGTCATGCCAGCACGCAGTTGCGGCCGTCCGGGCGGCTGCTCCACCTTGATGCGCACCGGCACGCGCTGCACGACTTTGACCCAGTTGCCGCTCGCGTTCTGCGGGGGCAGCACTGCGAATTCCGCGCCGGTGGCGGGCGCTATGGCCTCCACCACCGCCAGCCATTCGTTGTCCGGATAGGCATCTGCCACGACCGTCGCCGGGTGACCGACAAGCATGTGGGTGAGTTGCGTTTCCTTGTAGTTCGCTTCGATCCACATCGGCCCGTTCTCGATGAGACTGAAAATGGGCGCTCCTTTTTGCACGAATTCACCCACCTGCAATTTCACGTTGCTCGCTACGCCGGCCACCGGCGCCTTCACCAGCGCGTGGGACAATTCGAGCATCGCTGCATCGTAGGCCGCCCGGGCTTCCGCGTAACGCGGATGGCGCTCCAGCGGCAGGTTAGGATCGCCGGACAATTCGGCAAGAACACGGTTGGTCTTTTCGCGAACGCTGTCGAGCCGGCGCCTGGCGGCTTCGACGTTGTGGTGCGCCTCGTCATAGGTGTCGCCGCGGGTCATGCCCTTTTCCTTCAGGCGCTCCTGGCGCTCGAGTTGGCGGGCCAGAAATTCGATCCGCTCGCGCCCCTCCGCCGCTTCCTGCAGCGTGGCCCGGTATTCCGCGCGCAGCGACTGCACGTCGGTGCGCACCACGTCCATCTGCGCGCGCGCTCCGGCCACGGCAATCTCGAAGGGCTCCGGATCGAGTCTGAATAGCAATGCGCCAGCTTCCACCGGCTGGTTGTCGCGCGCAGCCACTTCGACGACGCTTCCGCTGACGAATGCGCTGATGGCCACGATGTTCGCCTTGACGTACGCGTTATCGGTCTCGACCAGCCGGCCGCCGGTGGCGTAGACGTACAGGCCTGTCATCACCGCGATCAGCGGCACGACCACCAGCAACAGCACGCGGACCGCGCGATGTACGACGATCACCGCCTTGTTGGCTGCCTCGGACATGTCAGCGCTTGAGTTTCCTGGTGCCGTTGCCGTTGGCGCCGTTGTCCTGCCTGGACAAATTACCCTTGATGGCGAGCAGGGCGTCTACGAACTGGTCCTGCTGGGCGGACGACAGACCAGAAAGCGCATCGCGCCGGACTTCCGCCGCGGCCGTGCGCATGGTCTTGATGGCCGGCTCCACTTCGTCGGTCAGGAACACGCGCTTGGCACGCCGGTCGCCGGCATGGCCTTCGCGGCGAATCCAGCCCTTCTGCTCCATGCGGTCGAGCAGTCGTCCGAGCGTCGCCTTCTTCACTTCGAGGATATCGGCCAGTTCCGACTGGGTGGCCCCGTCGTTGCGGAACAAATGGTTGAGCACCCACCATTGCGAGCGCGTCAGGCCGAGCGACTTCACGCGCCGGTCGAAGGTGGTGCGCAACAGGCGGGCGACATCATTCAGGATGAAGCCGAAATTGCGCGACAGGTCTTCGCGGAACATAAGTGCAGATTCTACCCCAATTTGGTCGCCTAGCTTACTATATGCTGGGTTATCATCCTAGAACACCTCGCACCGCGGAGGACGCAAAGGATTCTTTTTTATACCCCCTTGAGGGGTACGCGGAGGAAAACCAGAAACGAGGAGGAAAATGTGGGAGTTATAAAGCAGACCCGGTGCCGAAATGACCACCGATACCAAGTATTTATTCTCGGATGTTCTTTTGTTTTTGCCCTTCCTCCGCGTCCTCTGCGTCCTCTGCGGTGAGCGTTTTTTTTAGTGACAGCCTGCTAGAATCTGCATCACCTCTGGGAGGAAGGACCACAAGATGAAAATAACCGCCGTCGAGACCATCGGTCTCGAGGAATTTCCCAACATTCTCTGGGTGCATGTGCACACCGACGAGGGCATCGTCGGACTGGGCGAGACCTTCTATGCGGTCGCCCCGGTGGCCGAACACATCCACCAGACCTGCGCCCCCTACCTGCTGGGGAAGAACCCGCTCGAGATCGACAGGCATAGCCGCCATTTCCTCAATACCTATCTCGGTTTCAACAGCGTCGGCGTGGAGATGCGCGCGGCTTCCGCGGTCGATATCGCGCTTTGGGACCTGTTCGGCCAATTTACCGGCCAGCCGATCTACCAGCTCCTCGGCGGCGCTTCGCGCGACAAGGTGCGCGTCTACAACACCTGCGCCGGCTACCA
>CAYNFN010000363.1:0-5953 GCA_964396485.1 uncultured Alcaligenaceae bacterium | reverse complement strand
GCGTGTCAAAAAGCGGGTGGTTCCGATTTGTCCCACCCAGGCGATTTATCGCGGTGGCGCGACTACCCACCTCTTTGCTTGTTAACCTCATGTGTTTTTGCTTTCCTTTGCGTTTCCTCTGCGCCTTTGCGCCTCTGCGGTTATAGGGTCTTTGGAGTGGATTCGCCGTCAGTGAGTTCGCCCTTGTCGAGATGCCGCACCACGCGCGCGCGTTCGGCGGCGCGCTGGTCGTGCGTGACCATGACGATGGTCTTGCCCAGCTCGCGGTTCAGGCGCTCGAGCAGGTCGAGAATGTCGGCAGCGGAGACGCGATCCAGATCCCCGGTCGGTTCGTCGGCAACGATCAGCAACGGGTCGCTGATGATCGCGCGCGCGATGGCGACGCGCTGCTGCTCGCCGCCGGAGAGTTCGGAGGGATAGTGAACCATCCGGTCTGTGAGTCCGACCATGTCCAGGGCGAGCTCGACGCGCTCACGCCTCTGGCGGCGCGACAGGCGGGTCAGCAGCAGCGGCAGCTCGATGTTCTCGAACGCCGTCAGAACCGGCATCAGATTGTAAAACTGGAAGATGAAGCCGATGTGGGTGGCCCGCCAATCGGCGAGATCCGCCTCCGAAAGCGTGGAGATGTCGAGGCCGGCGACCCGCAGTTCGCCGCGGTCGGGCTTGTCGATCCCCGCAATCAGATTCAGCAAGGTGCTTTTGCCCGAACCGGAGGGGCCCATCAGCGCCACGAACTCGCCTTCGGCGATGTCGAAACTGAGGTCGTTGAGAACCGGAACGATCTGGCCGCCGCGCCGGTAGGCCTTGGCGAGATGGCGGATCTCGACGATTGTTGCCGCCATTCACTTGCCGACCGGCTTCACCGCCGCGCCGTCGCGCAGTTTCGCGCTCGGGCGCAGCACCACCTTTTCCCCAGGTTGGAGTCCGCTCCTGATTTCGACCAGTTCGCCCATCTTGGTACCGGTTTCGACCGGCACTTCGGCAACCTTGTCGTCCCTGACCACGAATACCACGTTGCGGCCCGCACGTGTCGTCAGCGCAGCCGCGTTCAGCGCCGCCCGTGGCGCGCGCTCGACATCGCTGATTTCCTGCGACAGGAATGCGACCTTTGCGCTCATCTCCGGAAGAATGCGTGCATCCGCTTCGAGAAAGCGGATCTTGGTCATGACCGTGGCCTTGGAGCGGTCCACCGTCGGTACCGTGCGGGCAACCGCGCCGCGGAACCGGATGTCGGGGAGCGCATCGAGTTGAATCTCGACCGGCTGGCCGATTCGCACCCGGGACAGGTTCGACTCCGACACATCGGCTTCCACTTCCAGCGTGCTCATGTCGGCCATCGTCACCACCGCCCCTTTCGCGTCCAGTGCCGAGGAGAAAGGTGTGACCACGTCGCCGACGTTGGCGGCCTTGGTGAGCACCACACCGTCGAACGGCGCGCGAATCAGGGTCTGATCCACGGCAACATCGGTACCGCGCAGGTTGGCCTGTGCAGCGGCGATCCCCGCCTGCAGGCTGGCGATGTTTGCCTTGGCCTTGTCGTGGCGCGCCACCGCAATGTCGTGCGACGCCCGCGAAACGAAGCCTTGCGCAAGCAGTTCCTCCGAGCGTCTCAGCGCGGTTTCCGCGTCCCTGAGTTCGGCGAGGCCTTGCTCGAGATTGGCTTTGGCAAGCTGGAGGTTCGCCGCCGCTTGTTCGCGCGCGGCCTTGACGTCGAGATTCTCCAGCCGCGCGATGATCTCGTCTTTCTTCACGCGACTGCCTTCCTCAACGCCCAGCCACACCAGACGGCCGGTTGCTTTCGATGCCACCGCGGCCTTGCGCTGCGCGACCACATAGCCGGTCGCATTCAGTTCGGTGTACGCCTGCGAGGGGTACGACATCGTTACCGACGCCGTTTCGACCGCGACCGGGGCGCGCAGCAGCCGGTCGTAAGCGAACAGCGACACGATTGCAGCCGCAACCACGACCAGTGCCGGGACCATCAGCCGCCGCAGCCGGCCGCGCGGGCGCATCGCTACGGCCCCCGCTCCGCCGCGATCGATCTTCAGCCTGGAAATATCCGGACCGCTCAAGTGCATTGACCAGAGAGAAAAAGTGGCGTCATTATGACGGAAACTCCCGCCATTCGACCGGCCTTTCGTCCGTGCGTGCGATCGCAAGACAAAAAAGGGCAGCGCCTTCGCGCTGCCCTTTTTTCGGCAGCTGCCTGCGAGCGGTCCCGCTTACCAACTCACTTCGCGGTCCGGCGTCGACGAGATCTTGTGGATGCTCAAATCGGATCCGATGAACTCTTCCTCCGCGTCGAGACGGATTCCCATTGCGGCCTTGAGGCCGCCATAGACAATCAACCCCCCGGCCACCGCCACGCCGATTCCAAGCAGGCTACCGATCAACTGCGACATGAAGCTCACCCCGCCCAGTCCGCCCAATGCGTGCAGCCCGAAGATGCCGGCTGCGATACCGCCCCAGGCGCCGCACAGGCCGTGCAACGGCCAGACGCCCAGCACGTCGTCGATCTTCCAGCGGTTCTGCGTCACGGTGAACATGACCACGAATAGCACCCCGGCCACCGCGCCGGTCGCCAGCGCCCCGATTGGATGCATCAGATCCGAGCCGGCGCAAATCGCCACCAGGCCGGCAAGCGGGCCGTTGTGAACGAAGCCCGGGTCGTTGCGTCCGGCAAACAGCGCGCCGATGGTGCCGCCGGCCATCGCCATCAGCGAATTCACCGCAACGAGGCCGCTGATCTTATCAATCGTCTGTGCAGACATGACGTTGAATCCGAACCAACCCACGGTAAGCACCCAGGCACCGAGTGCGAGAAACGGGATGCTCGATGGCGGATGCGCGGAGATGCCGCCTTCGCGGCTGTAGCGGCCGCGGCGGGCGCCGAGCAGGACGACCGCGACCAGTCCGACCCAGCCGCCTACGGCATGCACCACGATCGAACCGGCAAAGTCATGAAACGGCGCGCCGAAGGTGGCCTCCAGCCACGCCTGCACGCCGTAGTTGCCGTTCCAGGAGATGCCTTCGAAGAAGGGATAGATGAATCCGACCAGAAGGAAAGTCGCCGCCAGTTGCGAGTTGAACTTGGCGCGTTCGGCGATGCCCCCGGAGACGATTGCCGGGATCGCGGCGGCAAAAGTCAACAGGAAAAAGAACTTGACCAGTTGATACCCGCTGTCGGCCGCGAGCTTGTCCGCCGCTGAGAAGAAGTCAACGCCATAGGCGAGCGAATAGCCGATGAAGAAATACGCCACCGTGGACACGGAGAAATCCGTCAGGATCTTCACCAGCGCATTCACCTGGTTTTTCTTGCGCACGGTGCCGACTTCCAGAAACGCGAACCCGGCGTGCATCGCCAGCACCAACACGGCGCCAAGAAGAATGAACAGCGCGTCACTGCTGATTTTCAGGGCTTCCATGCTTTCCTCCCGTTTTCTTGTAGGTTAAATTGGACCACTTCGAGCAACTCTCACTCCCGCAGATCAACTGTCTGTACGATAACGACTTTAAAGCCGCGATCACGCGCCGACAAGGCCTTTTTGGAACCTGTATGGTGCATGTGGCGGAAAAGGGGCACCATTGCGGTACGGCTGCATTCCTGGACTCGCTCCCCGGGCGGCACTTCGGCTCGGCGGTCCGGCCTGTATTGGAGGCTGCAGACAGGCGGTTTATAGTGCAACGTAAGCGCGATAACCTCGCCCGTGGAGGCAACATTGCCTCCCCCCAACTGCCCACGTCCACTTCGAAAGAAACGGCATGAGGCCGACCTCGACCCTGCACAAAGACGACCAGCCCCGGCAACAGACCGACAAAAGGCTGTCTCTCGAGCAATTGCTTGCCCAACTGGTCGCCGACAAACTGGTGACGCAGGACATGGCCGACAAACTGCTGGCGCTGCGTCGCAACTTCCGCGGCGGCGACGTTCACCCGCTGGTGATCCTCGCCGACCAGAAGTGGAAGGACCCGCGCAACCCAAAGAAACTGCTGAATCTGGAAGTGCTCACCGAGTGGCTGGCCGACAAGGTGGGGCTGCCATACCTGCACATCGATCCGTTCAAGATCGACTTCGCCGCGGTCACGAAGGTAATGTCGCATGCCTATGCCAGCCGCTTCCGCATCCTTCCGGTCGGCGTCACTTCGACCGAAGCGGTCATCGCCACCTGCGAGCCGTATGTACAGGAATGGGAAACCGAGCTCGGCCGCATCCTGCGGCTGGAGATCAAGCGTGTGCTGGCCAATCCGGTCGACATCAACAACTACCTCGTCGAATTCTACAATCTGGCGCGGTCGGTAAAAGGCGCAAGCCAGCAGCACGGCACATCGCTTTCGGACATCACCAACTTCGAGCAGCTGGTACAGCTGGGCACGAGCGGCAAGCTCGATGCCAATGATCAGCATATCGTGCGCCTGGTCGACTGGCTGCTGCAGTATGCCTTTGATCAACGCGCCAGCGATATCCACGTCGAGCCGCGCCGCGACCTGGCCAACGTTCGCTTCCGCATCGACGGCGTACTGCATCAGGTGTATCAGATCCCCACGCCCATCGTTGCCGCGATGACCAGCCGCATCAAGATCATCGGGCGGATGGATGTGGTGGAAAAGCGCCGGCCACAGGACGGCCGCATCAAGACGCGCACTGCGGATGGCGAAGAGATCGAGCTGCGCCTGTCCACCATGCCCACCGCCTTCGGCGAGAAGCTGGTGATGCGGATCTTCAACCCGGACGTACTGGTGAAGAGCTTCAAGGACCTGGGCTTCTCCGACGAGGATCGCGAGCGCTGGAGCCAGGTCACGTCGCGTCCTCACGGTATCGTGCTGGTGACCGGGCCGACCGGCTCCGGCAAGACCACCACGCTGTACTCGACGCTAAAGCAGGTTGCCACGCCGGAGGTCAACGTCTGCACCATCGAAGACCCGATCGAGATGGTCGAGCCGCAGTTCAACCAGATGCAGGTGCAACACGGCATCGGACTCGAATTTGCCACCGGGGTGCGCACGCTCATGCGCCAGGACCCCGACATCATCATGGTCGGCGAGATCCGCGACAAGGAAACCGCGGACATGGCGATCCAGGCCGCGCTCACCGGCCATCTGGTTTTTTCCACGCTGCACACCAACGACGCGCCCTCGGCACTTACCCGACTGCTCGACATCGGCGTGCCGCCTTACCTGCTTCACACCACCATCCTGGCGGTGATGGCGCAACGGCTGGTGCGCACGCTCTGTCCTTTCTGCCGCGAAGCCGGCACGATCGACGACAGCACCTGGAACATGCTGATCGCGCCGTGGCAATCCGAAAAGCCGAAGCAGGTTTACAACGCCAAGGGTTGCCTCGAGTGCCGGATGACGGGTTACGCGGGCCGGATTGGCATCTACGAAATCCTGCTAATGACAGAGGGACAGCGGCCGCTCATCACGGCTGAAACCGATGCTGCGCTGATACGCGAGCAAGCGTCCCGCGACGGCATGAAGCCGCTGCGCATCGCCGGCGCGCTGAAAGTCGCGGCCGGCGTGACTACGGTGGACGAAGTGCTCAAGGTAACGCCACCGATTGCAGATGACCGCCGGAAAAAACCTTGACGCCACGTCACCACAACAATGACGAAATTCCGCAAGGGTGTCGCTAGCGCGCGAGCGCGCGCATCGCGCGGTCGAGCCCGTCGAGCGTAAGCGGGAACATCCGCTCGGCCATCAACTGCCGGACCATCCCGATCGATTCGTAGTAGCCCCAGCGTTCTTCCGAGGTGGGGTTGAGCCACACCGCATGGTGATAGACGTCCAGCATGCGCTTCAGCCACACCGCCCCCGCTTCCTCGTTGTTGTGCTCGATGCTGCCGCCCGGGTAGGCGATCTCGTACGGACTCATGGTTGCATCGCCCACGAAAATCAGCTTGTAGTCGTGGGCGTACTTGTGCAGCACGTCGAAAGTCGGCGTGCGTTCGCTGTT
>CAYNFN010000362.1:0-3165 GCA_964396485.1 uncultured Alcaligenaceae bacterium | reverse complement strand
CAGCGTGAAAATCGACCAGTCCTTCGTGCGGGGCATCCCCGCCAACCGGGACGATTGCGCCATCGTCGAAGCTATCGTCGCCATGGCCCACAGCCTGGAACTGAAGGTCGTGGCGGAGGGCGTGGAAACCCAGGAGCAGTCCGAGTTCCTGCGCAATCTCGGCTGCGACCAGATCCAGGGCTACATCTTCAGCAAACCCATTCCCTCTGCGGAGATTGTCGGCATGCTGTACAAGACCATGACCCGGAGCACGACGGTTCAGGCGGGAAGCTAGGAGTTCGTGACGACGTGACGCGTGACGGCGTGACGAGGACCGGGGCGCAGAAGCAAGTCTTTTAGTTCTTGAGCGTAGCGAGGAACTCCAGCAGCGTGGAGTTGACCGCGGCCGGGCGCTCCTGCTGAATCCAGTGTCCGGCACCTTCGATGAGCCTGCAGACGCGCAGGTCATCCACCCAGCGCTTCATGTATGCCACCAGGTCCACGCCGGGAACGAACCTGAGCACCCCGTCGCGGCTGCCGGCGATGAAGCATGCGGGACGCGTGATGCGCGCGCCGGTCAGCGCAGTCAGGTGCACCCAGTCGCGGTCCTGGTTGCGGTAACGGTTGAGCGGACCGCGAAAACCGGATTTCTCGAACTGCGACACGTAGTAGTCGAGGTCTTCTTCGGTCAGCCACGCGGGCAGCACCGGCGGATCGGGAAGGTCGTCCAGCATCCTCGCGTCCGCCGGCTTGTCGTTCCGGAACATTCCCCTGGGTGCATCACCCGAGCCGGAGTAGTAGATCTTGCGCAGTGCCGTGCGAATGTCGGTCTCGAACTCCGCCTCGGCTCGCCCCGGTTCCTGGAAATACAGTTGATAGAAAAAACGGTTGGCGTAGATCTGGCGCCACAGCACAATCGACGAAGTCTTGCCGCGTGGCGCGTAGGGTACGCTCAACGCCGCTACGGCGCTCACCCGCCCGGGATGGAGCGCAGTGGTGTTCCAAACGATGGGCGCGCCCCAGTCGTGGCCGATCAGGATGGCCTGTTTTTCCCCGAAATAATCGATAAGCCCGAGTACGTCGCCGATCAGGCTCTCCATGTCGTAGGCTTCGAGCGCGGCAGGCGCGTCGCTGCCACCGTAGCCGCGCACGTCCGGGACTACCACGCGGTAGCCGGCCGCGCGCACCGGCGCGATCTGGTGGCGCCATGAATACCAGGACTCCGGCCAGCCGTGCACCATGATTGCGAGCGGCCCGTCGCCCTCGATGACGCAGCGCAGGCGCACACCATTGGTTTCGATCGTTTCGAAGGTTTGGCTCGGGGACATGAATGCCGTGAGTGCCGTGAATGCCGTGAATGCCGTGAATGCCGTGAATACCGTGAATACCGTGAATGTCGTGAATGCCGTGAATGTCGCCGGTGCCGTACAACTCAAGGATGTCAGTTTCGATACCTTCGTGCGTAACGTGCCCTAAGCTGAGGCGACGCGGTAACCGACCCGCGGGAAGTGCACGCAGACGGTGCCAACGCGCGGATCCTCGCGCAGGATCGCGATGCGGTCGAGGTCCACCAGCCGAACTGTACCGAATACCGGCGGTTCACCGCTGTTCACGTCCGGGACTACGCTCACTCTTGCGCCCGGCTCCAGTTTCTGCGGATCTCGCGGATCAGCTTGTTCCGGCGTCGCAGGTTCGTTCGAGCGTGCAATCTCGATCGCTTCGGTGGAGCTCATCGGCGCAGGACTGCCGTGGCCTATGGCCTTGACCCGCTGTTCCCACGCTTCGAGTGCAGGAAATTCGGAGAACAGCGCCGGGCCGCCCTGCCAGCGCGCGCGCACGAACCAGACCAGGTAGTAGCCGACCGCGTCGGGAAGGCCCGGTTTTTCGCCGAGCATGAACCTGCGCCCCGTCGCGAGGCGCTGATCGAGCCAGCCGAACTGCGCGCGCAATTGCGCCACCACGTGCGGCTGATCCGCCTTCAGCATTTTCAGATCGCCGTCCGGTCCGAGGAAGAGACGCACGCGGTCTGCGGCGAACGTCTCCGGTAGCTGATCCGCATTCGCCCCCAGCGACAGCCGCACCGCCACATCGAACAGTCCGTCGGACCAGCGATTGAGGCCCCACGGCAAACCGTCGGCGCCACCTGGGAAAAACGTCGGCTCGGGAAAACGCCGCTGCAGTTCCCTCAGGATGCACTGGCTGTCGCAGTAGATGTCGGCGCCGATCTGCATCACCGGCGTGCGCCGATAGCCGCCGGTCAGCGGCATCACGTCGGGCTTGGGCGGGAGGCGCGGAATTTCCACCGAGCGCCAGGCAAGATTTTTCAGTCCGAGTGCGACACGGACTTTTTCGGAAACCGGTGAGGCCGGATAGTGGTGCAGGATGACGTCGTTCATGGTTTCCCTTTGCAGAGTGGGCGCCTGCCCCTAGCGTGCATCGTTTCCTCATAGCGCAGGCTGTAAGAGTTCATGTAGTGGCTGGCAATCATGTGGGTCATATTCCCGTGTCCGAACGCAATGCGGTTCGGGGACGCTGAAAAACCGTTTCGCACTTGGAGTGCGGCCGCCGCACTCATCACCGGTAACCATACTATGGAGAAAAAATCAACTCCAGCGTTTGACCCTTTGACGTTTTCAAGCTGCATGTGGCGCAAGAGTGTCACTTGCCGGAGAAAATGAATCGCACCGGTAGCATTTCCAACAGAAAAACCAAAGCGTCGATACGTACCTGAATTCGAAGATTTTCCTTGTTTCCAATGTTGCCGCCCACGGTTCCGGGCACGCAATCTGCCTTATTAGCCACGTCTTTGGAAGATTTTTTCGGGTTACGGAAAGTTCGCGGATTCGACAGGTGCAGGCGCAAGGTTAAGAGGCTTTCCACGGCCAAACTGCGCCGATATCTGCAATCGGATGGTGATGGGTCATGACAGCAACTTTAAAGCAAAAGCTGCTGAAATGGCGGGGCGAGCCGCGAATCAATACGTTACTTTTTCTTGATCGTTAATTGTTAAGGAGAAAAATTGTGCGTAAGAGATTGAACATTCATTTCGCGTATATGGCGGTATTTCTTGCGGTTTCGGGGGCGAGCAATGTCGCGTTCGCGGTATACGAGGCTGAACCGAACAATCCGATTGCAACGCCGCAGAATTTGGTGGTGGGCAGCGGCGGCGGTGCAGAAATCAACGGC
>CAYNFN010000361.1:0-9365 GCA_964396485.1 uncultured Alcaligenaceae bacterium | reverse complement strand
CAACCAAGTCGAAATTGGCTGCCGAGGATCACGAACAGTCACCTCGCTGTTAACCACAAATTGTTTTTCCTCGTTCTTCTTTTTCCTCCGGCGCCGCCGACACGGCGTTGGCGTAGCCATCCGGGGCGGGAGGCGGCGCTTCGGCGCACTACCCGCAGACGGCCGACTACGTCGGTAACGTGTCCGTGCGCCGCTCCGCGCACCCCTCAAGGGGGTATAGAAAAGAATCCTCCGTGGTGAGAGTTGGGTTCTTCGTGGTAAGCGTTTCTTTATTTGCGCCTTTTCCACGCCGAATTCGTCACTGTGATTCCAGTCCTCAAACCGCTCACCAGAAAACAGATTAGCTGTCCACGATAAGTCTATGTTCTGCCTGAAAAAGCCATATTTCGAACCAAATGGCCAGTTTTGTGCACCGCGGTGTTGCGAAAATGCAACAACTCGGCCCGAAACCCGCGTCATTTCTGGAGAAAAGGCTTGCCCCCGGCTGTTGCACTTTGGCAGAATCGCGGCAACTTCTTCTTTCCCGGGAGAGGTTAAATCGTGCGGGGCGCAGTTGCGCTTCCGTCAGGGGGGCGGGTTAACGCGCCTCACCGGCTCAAATCTAAAAAGGAGATTGCATGAAGAAGAGTCTAATTGCAGCAGCGGTAGCGGGCCTGTTCGCTGCACCGGCCGCGATGGCCGATGTGACGATCAGCGGTGCCATCAACATCGGCATCGCGTATATCGATTCGGATGACGCGACGTTGGGCCCCGCGGGCGGCGGCCAGACCCGTACCAGCCTGGCGACCAACTACACGAACATGAATGTGACGTCGGTCGATGATATCGGCAACGGCAACAAGATCGTCGCGAACATTCAGTTTGACCTGGGTGCCATGAACAACACCAGTTCGTTCAACAACCGCAACAGCTACCTGGGCATCGAAGGCGGCTGGGGCAGCTTCAAGATGGGCACCAACGAAAACGTGTACGAACGCTGGAATTACGAGTCTGATCCGCTCGACGGCGCGATGGGCATCGGCGGCAATATTCAGATGCTGGGAAATACCGGCTTTCAGGGCGGCGGATGGTTTGACGTCGGAAACGGCAACACGGCCGATAACGGCAGCTTCTGGCGCCGCACCCACCACACCATCTGGTACAACTCGCCTGTAATTGCGGGCGGCTTCACTTTCGAGGTTGACCGTACCCTGAACGCATTTAAGACCTCAATGGTGGACCCGGTGATTACGTCGGTCGGCGCGCAGTTCAAGCCCGAGGGCGGCGTGTTCTTTGTCAACGTCGGTTATGAAACGCACGATGATGCCCAAGCCAACGGCACTTTTGCTGGCATAATTGGTGGTGGTGGTTTGCACGATGCGACGGCGCAGTCGATCGGTGGCGGCATTACGTTTGGCGCCTTCCTGATTACCGCCCGCGTCGAACAGCTTGAGTGGGAAGCAACGACCGGCGGTGGCAAACTCGAACGTGACCACATGTGGGCCGGCTTGAAGTGGACCCTGCCGGGTGGCTACTTCGGTGCCGAGATTGGCTTGGCCGGTGAGGCGGCGAACGCGGTCGGGGATATCCCCAATTCCGAAGCGACGATGATCGGGTTGGGCTACTACCACAACCTGTCCAAGCAATCCCAGTTGTACGTGGTCGGCACGCAGATCAGCAACGATGACGCTGTCAACTATGGTATTGGCGCGGGCACCGGCTCGACCGGCGGCTTGGGCTCCGACCACATGTCCGTCACAGTTGGCATGAAGCACACGTTCTAATTCTCGCGCGGCCGCAAGGCTGATCGGGTAATCCTTATGACGGGCGCCTTCGGGCGCCCGTTTTTTTTGGGCGCATTTCCTGAAAGTCCAGCTCTCACCACGGAGGATTCTTTTCTATACCCCCTTGAGGGGTACACGGATACCCTCGCGATAGCGTGGAGTACCCTTTTAGGAAAAACAAAAACGAGGAAAAACTAATTGGGGATAGAAACGCGGTGACTATTCGTGACGCTCTGCCGCCAATTCCTACTTTGGTGGATCGTCCGCCAACTGGAGGTTTTAACTCTCGATAGTTGTTTTGCTCTTGCCCTTCCTCCGTGTCCTCCGCGTCCTCCGTGGTGAGATCTGTGTTTTTCAGGTTTTGTCTGTCAATCGGATCAGCGCGCGATGAAGGTCGGCGCGAATGGCGGGCAGATTGCGGGAAAGCAGTAACGCGCCGATCAGGCAGCAACCGCCGCCGATCATCGCGGTTGCCGGCGCGCCGATGCGGCTGGCCAGCGCGCCGGCCATCAATCCGCCGAATGGCGCCACGCCCAGGAAGGCCATCGCGTAGAAACTGACGACCCGCCCGCGCTTGTCCTCCTCCACCATGGTCTGCAGCATCATGTTCACCGAAGCGGCGGTGACGATGATGCCGAATCCCAGACAGGCCATCAGCAACAGCGACAGCCAGTAGATCTTCGATACCCCGACCAGGAACAGCGCAATGCCGGCCGTCGCCGAGGTCGCCGCGATCAATCTGCTCAATCCCAGCACGTTCGGCCGCGTGGCAAGGAACCCGGTACCGATCACGGCACCGAGACCCGCACAGCCGACCAGAAAACCCAGGGTATGCGCGCCGCCGTGAAACACGTCCTTCGCGAATATCGGCATCAGCACCGGATAGGGCGTGGCCGTCAGGCTCAACCATGCCACCAGCAGCAGAAACACCCTGATGGGGCGCGCGTTCCAGGCATAGCTCGCCGCTTCGCTCAGTCCTGCAAGCAGCGACATGGCGCCGGATGCCACTGTTCTCGGCTCCAGCCTCATCATGATTGCCGCCGCGACCACCGCAAGGAAGCTCACCGAATTGATCAGAAAACACCAGCCTTCGCTCACGAAAACCAGCAGCACCCCGGCGATCGACGGGCCGACCAGTCGGCCGCTGTTCATCAGGAACGAGTTCAGCGCGATGGCATTGGGCAAATCCTCCCTGGATGCAACCATCTGGCTGATGAGCGACTGCCGGGCCGGCGTTTCGAAAGCCATGATGACGCCGTACAGGAGCCCGAGCAGCAGAATCTGCCATATCCGGATTGCGCCCGACAGAGTGAGCACGCCCAGCGCAAGCGCCTGCAGCGCCGCCAGCGCATGCGCGATAATAATAATCCTGCGCCGGTCGTAGCGGTCGCTGAGCAAACCCGCAAATGGCATGACCACAAGCAGCGGGACCTGGTTGCAGAAAGTGACCAGCCCAAGCAGAAAACCGGAACCGGTGGTGCGGTACACCAGCCAGGCGAGCGCAATCTGATGGATCCAGGTGCCGATCAGCGAAATTGCCTGGCCGGCATAAAACAGGCGGAAGTTGCGGTGCCTGAACGCCCTCAGGGCGTGATTCATAAAGCTAAACCGAAAATCTCACCACGGAGCAAATTGAAAACGAAACGCACACCACGGAGGACGCGGAGGACACGGAGGAAAAGCAAAAACGAGGGAAAGCACATTGGGGTTAAAAGCGGGGTGACTTTTCGTGACCTGCGGCAGCCAACTCCTGCTTTGGTGGATTGTTCGCCAGTTAGGGGTTCCAACTCTCGTATGGTTTTTTGCTCTTGTCCTTCCTCCGCGTCCTCCGCGTCCTCCGTGGTAAGTGCTGGTTTCTGCCTTTTGCCCTTCCGTCGAGTCCTCCGTGGTGAGAGCTGGGTTGCAGTTCATTGAAGCGTGTCGAGTTGCGCCCGGATTTTTTCCAGCGTGCCGGTGAAGCTGGAAAGCCGCTCTTTCTGCTGGGCGACGACGTTTGCCGGTGCGCGCTCGACGAAACCGGCGTTGCCGAGCTTGCTATTGGCTTTTGCGATCTCGTTTTCGAGCCGTGCGATCTCTTTGGAGAGGCGCTCGCGCTCGGCAGCGACGCCTACTTCGATCTTAAGCATCAGGCGATAGTCGCCGACGATCCGCACCGGCGCGGCGCCGGCATTCGTTGCCGGCGCCAGCGCGTCGACGACTTCGACGTCAGAAAGCTTCGCCAGAACCTTCAAGCACGGAGCGAACTCGCGCAACATGGCCGCGTTCCCGGCCGCGACCAACGGCACCCGCTGCGCCGGGGAAAGCGACATTTCGCCGCGCAACGCGCGGCAGGCCTCGACCAATGATTTGAGCTGGGCGACCCAGGCTTCCGCCTTTGTATCGATACGTTCGGGCTGAGATACCGGGTAGGCCTGCAGCATGATCGATGCCTCGCCGCCCGGATGACGGCCGGCCAGCGGCGCAACATTCTGCCAAAGTTCCTCGGTGATGAACGGGATGACCGGGTGCGCAAGCCGCAGCGTGGCTTCCAGCACCCGCAGCAGCGTGCGCCGTGTGGCGCGCTGCTGCGCCTCGGAGCCGTTCTGCAATTGCACTTTGGCGATCTCCAGGTACCAGTCGCAGTACTCGTCCCAGACGAACCTGTAGATCGCGCTGGCGACGTTGTCGAAGCGGTAATCGGCGAAGCCTTTCCCGGCCTCGGCCTCGGTGCGCTGAAGCTGGCTGACGATCCAGCGGTCGGCCTGGGAAAGCTCGACGTTTGGGTCTTCTCCTGCTCCCTCATCCCCGGCCCTTCTCCCGGAGGGAGAAGGGTGGGAGTGCCCCTCTCCCGGAGGGAGAGGGGTTGGGGAGAGGGGGGGGCCGCAGTCCTTGCCCTCGCAGTTCATCAGCACGAAACGGCTGGCGTTCCACAGTTTGTTGCAGAAGTTGCGATAGCCCTCGCAGCGGCTCAGATCGAAATTGAGCGTTCGCGCGAATGTGGCGAGCGACGTGAACGTGAACCGCAGTGCATCCGCGCCGAATGCCGGAATGCCGCCCGGATAGTTTCTGCGCACGTACTTTTCGATCTTCTGCCTGTGCTCGGCGCGCAGCAACCCCAGCGTCGATTTGGCCACCAGCTCCTCGATCGCGATGCCGTCGATCAGGTCGAGCGGGTCGAGCGTGTTTCCTTTCGATTTTGACATTTTCTGGCCGTCGGCATCGCGCACGAGTGCGTTGATATAGACGTGGCGGAACGGCACTTTGCCGGTGAAGTGCAGGGTCATCATGAGCATGCGCGCGACCCAGAAGAAGATGATGTCGAACCCGGTGACCAGCACCGAGCAGGGAAGGAAGACGTCCAGGTCCCTGGTTTTCTCCGGCCAGCCGAGCGATGTGAACGGCACCAGTGCCGAGGAGAACCAGGTGTCGAGTACGTCCTCGTCGCGGCGAAGTGCGGCGTGAGGCGCCAGGTGCGCGGCGTGCTTCTTCCGAATCTCTGCCTCACTTCGACCGACGTAAATGTTTCCGGCCTCGTCGTACCAGGCCGGGATCTGGTGGCCCCACCAGAGCTGGCGTGATATGCACCAGTCCTGGATATTTTCCAGCCAGTGGTTGTATGTCGTGGCCCAGTGCTCCGGATAAAATTTGACGCTTCCATCGGCGACTGCATCCAGTCCGCGCCGGGCCAGGCCTTCCATTTTCACGAACCACTGGTCGGTCAGCATCGGCTCGACGATCGCGCCGGTGCGCCCCGATCGCGGCACCTTGAGTTTGTGCGCCTTCTCTGAGACCAGCAGCCCGTGCTTCGTCAGATCCGCGAGCACGTGCTTGCGCGCTTCGAAGCGATCGAGGCCGCGGTAGGGTGCCGGAGCGTTGTCGTTCATTCTCGCATCCAGCGTCATCACGCCAATCGGCGACAAGCCATGTCGCTGTCCCACCGCATAGTCGTTGAAATCATGGGCAGGCGTGATCTTGACGCAGCCTGTGCCGAACTCCGGGTCCACATACTCGTCCGCGATCACCGGTATGGTCCGGTCGGTGAGCGGCAGCTGCAGTTGCTTTCCAACCAGTTTCTTGTACCGCTCGTCATCCGGATGCACCGCCACGGCCACGTCGCCGAGCATTGTTTCGGGACGGGTGGTCGCGACCACCAGACTGTCTGATCCATCAGTCAGCGGATAGCGGATTTCCCAGATCCGGCCGTCTTCCTCCTCGCTGTCCACTTCCAGGTCGGAGACCGCCGTTCCCAGAACCGGGTCCCAGTTCACCAGCCGTTTGCCCCGGTAGATCAGGCCCTGCTCGTGCAGGCGCACGAATACCTCGATCACCGCGCTCGACATTTTCGCGTCCATGGTGAAGTAGCCGGCGCGCTGGCCTTCAGTGTCGGCGAAGTCCCAGTTCGCTGAGGCGCCGAGCCGGCGCATCTGTCGCATGATGGTTGCTCCGGACTGGCTCTTCCACTCCCAGACACGTTCGATGAACTTTTCCCGGTTCAGGTCATGCCGGCTCTTGCCCTCCGACTCCAACTGTCGCTCGACCACGATCTGCGTGGCGATGCCGGCGTGATCGGTCCCGACCACCCAGTTGGTGTTGAATCCGCGCATGCGGTGGTAGCGGATCAGTGCATCCATCAGCGTCTGCTGGAACGCGTGGCCCATGTGCAGCGTGCAGGAGACGTTCGGCGGCGGCAGTTGGATGCAATAGGCGGGGCGATCGTGGTCCGGACGGGTCGAGAAGTAGCCGCGCGATTCCCAGATTGGATACCAGCGGACTTCAATGTCCGTGGGTTCGAAGCTCTTGGCGAGTTCCATTTGCTGAGCGCAATTGCGAGAGCGGCGAATTATAGCGTAGCGGCCAAGTAGCAAACGTCCCGAACGCGCCGCGAAGAAGAGAAACAGATCCTGAACCACCGAGGATTCTTCAAAGTACCCGCTTGAGGGGTACACGGAGGAAAGGCAAGAACAATAGAGACGAACGGGTGCAAAAAACTAGAATTGGCGGATGTTCCAGCAAAGTCGAAGCTGGTGCGAGATGGTCATTGCGCGATGGCACGTTCTGCGATCTATCGGAAAATTACCAAGCGCCTTTTCCCCAGCCACCAAATCCCAACTTCATACCTCGCCTTGAGCCCTCCCACGACACGTGATATGGTCGGAATTCCTTTCCGTCATTCACCGTTTGAGTCAGAGGCAAGGGCATACTACTGATGAAAGATGTAATGATCATCGATCAGGCTGTGCCAAGAAGCATCCAGGACTTGCTGGAGGGCGTTGCGCTTGGCGACAAGATGATTTGGTTTCGACAAAAAAGGGCAACCTATGCCGAAGGTACTCCGCTGATTTTTCCGGTTACCCCCGATTCGTTTGATGTGCAGCAGTTTACGCATACGATCTACGAAGAGAACCAGCCGGTGTCGAAATTGTTTTCGGCTATCCTGCCGGTGATTACAGCCATCCCGTACACGATCAAGCAGATGATCCGGATCAAGATGAATCTGTGCGTCTATGCCCAGACTGACAATCCGAACGCTCATGGAATGCCGCATGTGGACTTTACGGAGATCAAGGAACCAATAATCTCGGCTGTTTACTACGTCAATGACAGTACAGGGGATACCCTGATATTTGACCAAAGGCTTGGGCAAAGCGCTCCGCTGACGGTCAAGACACGAGTGACACCGAAAAAAGGACGGCTGGTGGTGTTTGACGGGGGGTATTTGCATGCCGGCAACACCCCAAAAAACAACGCACCAAGGATAAACATCAATTTCAACGCCTTCGTGTACGAAGGGGCGCAGACCTTGTAGGTCCGTACAAGTTGAGTAGTTCCCCGACGCCCGGCACTCTGGGGGGGATGGAGGTCCAGGCCGTTTCTGCGTCGATAGGCCTGCGAAAGAGCAGTCATTCGGGGTACTCCAGGTAATTGATTGGGTCGCATCATCGATGTACCCAAAAGTCCCGGGCGGCTGCTAGCCTGGCCACGCACAGGCGGCGATCTGTGTCCCCGTGTATCCCTCAACGGGGTATCGAGAAGAATCCTTCGTGGTGAAAAATCTATTCCTGAGACGGTCCGTCGGAGAGGACGGATCGAACGATCTCGGGAAGCGAGCGCTTCAGCTCCGTAATCAGTTGGTCGAGTGCCTGCGCGCGCACCGGGTCGTTTCCAATCCGCTCCAGCAGCCGTGCACGCTCTGACTCGAGCTTTGCCGCGAGGCGCAAATTGATCGCGGTTTCGAGTACCGCGTTGGTATTTGCAAATGGACTTGTGTCGGAGCGCTGCGGCGCGGATGGCCCCCGGCCCGGCCCGCTTACCCTGTCCACGATGGTAGGAATGTTTCCGGGTACCGGCGCGTCGGTACCGTGCAGAGAATCGGTGAGTTCGGGGACCGGGGCCGCGCCGGGCTCGGAGGCCCCCGCACGGTACTTGTGCATGAGTTGGTCAAGTTTGCCGAGAACGTCTTCTTCGTCTTCGGCACCGGGGGGCGGCAGGTTCCGCAGGTCTTCCGCCATCAGGACTGGGTGCCGCCTAGTTGGTGGGTGACAATTTCGTAACCGCGATCGCGATAGAAGCGATAGCGGCTGCGCGCGGCCTCACGGTCCTGGGTATCGGTGCTGACGATCTCGGCCAGGCGCTGGAAACGGCTGAAAAACGGCGGCGTCTCGTCACACAGGTTCACGAGCATCTGATCGTGAATCAGCGGTTCACTCAGATGATCCACGATCACCGGGGTGACCGGTGCGAGCCGGTGATCGCAGCGGCAATGCGGCACGAAACCGGTCGAAGGGACGCTCCAAAGCATTCTCGAGAGCTTGTCGGTCATGCGGGCATCCGCAGTGAACAGCAACACCCGCATACTGCGCGCAAGCGCCTTGGAAGCGAGCGCGCAGGCGGTCTGCAGCTTGTCGTCGACGTGCGTGTAAAACAGAACCTCAGTCATTATCGAGAAAAACCTTTCACCACGGAGGACACGGAGGACACGGAGGAAGGGCAAGAGCAAGAAAGCATACGAGTGTTAGAACCCCTGATTGGCGAATAATCCACCAAAGCAGAAATTGGCAGCAGAGGGTGACAAACAGCTGTCTCTCTCTTAACCCCAGTGTGCCTTTCCTCGTTTTTGTTATTCCTCCGTGTCCTCCGCGTCCTCCGTGGTAAGAATTTGACCCTTATTTAATGCCGGCGCGAGTCATGAGGAATTGGGTCAACAACGGCACCGGCCGGCCGGTCGAGCCTTTCTTACGGCCCGATATCCAGGCAGTGCCGGCAATATCCAGATGCGCCCACTTGAATTTCTTGGCGAAACGGGCGAGGAAGCAGGCTGCGGTGATGCTTCCAGCGGGGCGTCCGCCGATGTTCGCCATGTCGGCGAAGTTGCTGCGCAACTGCTCCTGATAATCTTCCCACGCAGGCATATGCCAGGCACGATCCCAGGACCTTTGCCCGGCGGCGAGGATTTCGTGTGCAAGCTTGTCGTCGTTGGCGAAAAGCCCCGAGGTGACGTGGCCGAGCGCGATCACGCAGGCGCCGGTAAGCGTGGCGATGTCGATCACCGCCGCAGGCTCGAAGCGCTCCGAGTAGGTGAGCGCATCGCACAGGATCAGCCGGCCTTCGGCATCGGTGTTGAGA
>CAYNFN010000360.1:0-11542 GCA_964396485.1 uncultured Alcaligenaceae bacterium | reverse complement strand
GCTGGGTCGAGGAATCGAACTTCAAGATCGTCGAAACCGATGTTCCGAAACCCGGACCCGGCGAAGTGCTGGTGAAGAATCTGTGGCTGTCGCTCGATCCCTACATGCGCGGCCGGATGAACGCGGTGAAGTCGTACTCGAGGTACGTGGAGATCGGCGAAGTAATGACCGGCGGCACGGTCGGCCAGGTGGTCGAGTCGAACAATCCCAAGTTCAAGGTCGGCGATTACGTGGTCGGCACGCTCGGCTGGCAGTTGTACGCGATCTCGAACGGCGATGGGCTCGCGGTGGTGGATCCCAAGCTGGTTCCACTATCCGCGTATCTGGGCGTCTGCGGCATGCCGGGCGGGACCGCATGGATCGGACTCCTTGAGCACTGCGCGCCGAAAGCAGGCGAAACCGTGCTGGTGTCTGCGGCCACCGGCGCGGTCGGCAGCGTGGTCGGGCAACTGGCGAAATTGCAGGGCTGCCGTGCGGTCGGCATCGCCGGCGGCGCGAAAAAGTGCGAGTTCGCGGTCAAGGAACTCGGGTTCGACGCTTGCGTGGATTACAAGGCCGGCAAGCTCCTGGACGATCTCAAGGCGGCGTGCCCGAACGGCGTGGACAACTATTTCGAGAACGTCGGCGGCGAAGTGATGGATGCCGCGTTCAGGGTGCTCAATCCGTTTTCGCGGGTGGCGCTGTGCGGACTGATCGCCGAGTACAACGCGACCGAATCCTATGGCGTGAAGATGATCCGTTCGCTGCTGGTGAACCGGGTGAAACTGCAGGGCTTCATCGTTTTCGATCGCATTGATCTGTATCAGCGTGCGATACCGAAGCTCGCAAATCTTGTCTCGCAGGGGAAGATCAAATACCACGAGACCATCGCCGACGGATTGCAGAACGCACCGAAGGCGTTCATCGGTCTGCTGAAGGGCCAGACCCTGGGCAACCAACTCGTCAAACTAAACTAAAACACTTCTCACCGCAGAGGCGCAAAGGCGCAAAGGAAACGCAGAGAAACCCAAACGAAGCGTGTCAAAAAGCGAGGGGATTCCGATTTTCCCCACCCAGTCGATATTTCGCGGTGGCGCAACTATCCTCCTCCTTGCTTTTTAACAACAAGTTGTTTTGCTTTCCTTTGCGTTTCCTCTGCGCCTTTGCGCCTCTGCGGTTAGCGCTTGACGTGGGCAGGAAACGCCGGCGCGTCATGCACTGGGTCGGACCAGCGCCAGCGCGACCCTGAACGGCACCAGCGCGAACAATGCGATCGCCAGCTTCACGGCGAGATCGCCCAGTGCCAGCGTGACCCAGGGCATGTCGGTGCCGGCGAAAGCGAGCGTGAAGAAGATTGCGGTGTCCACGACTGACGAGAACAAGGTGGACACCAGCGGAGGCTTCCACCATGCGTGCCGGCGCAACCGGTTGAAAATCGTCACGTCCAGCAGTTCGGCACACAGGAACGCCGTTCCCGACGCAACGGCGATGCGCGGCGTGGCGAGCCATGCGGACAGCACCAGCGCGACCACGAAGCCGACATACACGATTCGGCGTGCCATGCGCGGACCGTGATAGCGGTTCGCGAGGTCCACGACCAGGAACGAGAATGGATAGGTGATCGCGCCCCAGGTGAGCCAGTCGCTGAGCGGATACTGGACCAGGACGTTCGAGCTCAGCACGATCAGGACCATCGCAGCAGCAAATGCGATGGTCAGTTTAAAGTTCGTCATGACTGGCCTTTGCGGATATCGGAGAGTGGTTTCGGGAAGCGATTATGGGGTTGCGCCGGGGAAGTTGCCAGCACTGCGCGCCGCGTCGCCGTATCATTGGGTTGGTTTCTCATGAGCCGTCTCAAAAGAAAATCCCCTTCACCCTCGGTCCCTCTTCCGGGGCTTTGCCTCCCTCACCCTACCCTCTCCCGGAGGGAGAGGGGCCATTTGTATGCCTGAGTGGGAACACAACTCCCTTCTCCCCTCGGGACAAGGGAACACTTGAAGCGGAGCAGAAGGGTTGGGGATGAGGGAGAAGTTGGCATAATCTACTTTGACATGTCCACTCAAGAAACTTGCCTCAACAACATCAACAACGACCTTCAAGGAGTTCGCCCATGCGACGCATCGCGCTGTGCCTGCCGCTTTTACTAACCCTCGCCTCGCCCGCTGCCGCGCAGGATCTGGCCACCACTGTGGATCAGAAGGTTCGCGCGCTGGAAGCGAAGATCATCGCCTGGCGCCGCGACATTCACCAGAACCCCGAACTTTCCAATCGGGAGGTGAGAACGGCGAAGCTGGTGGCGGATCAACTGCGCAAGCTCGGAATCGAAGTGAAAACCGGCGTGGCGAAAACCGGCGTGGTCGGCCTGCTCAAGTGCGGCAAACCGGGACCGGTGGTGGCGCTGCGCGCCGACATGGACGCGCTGCCGGTAACCGAGGAATCGGACCTGCCGTTCAAGTCCACGGTGAAAACCGAGTATCTCGGCCAGCAAGTCGGCGTCATGCACGCCTGCGGACACGACGCACACGTGGCCATTCTGCTGGGCGTAGCCGAGGCGTTGGCCGGCGTGCGCGATCAGATTCCGGGGACGATCAAGTTCATTTTCCAGCCCGCGGAGGAAGGACCGCCACCCGGCGAAACAGGCGGCGCGCCGCTGATGGTTGCCGAAGGCGTGCTGGAGAATCCGAAGCCGGCCGCCATTTTTGGTCTTCATGTCATTTCAGGGATACCTACGGGCATGATCACCTATCGCTCCGGCCCTTTCATGGCAAGCGCGGACTGGCTCTACATCACCGTGAGGGGCAAGCAGACCCACGGTGCATGGCCGTGGTTGGGGATCGACCCGGTGGTGACCTCCGCCCAGACCGTCACCGGATTGCAGAACATCGTGGCGCGGCAGATCGACGTCTCCAGGGAACCGGCGGTCGTGACGGTGGCGACCATTCATGGCGGCACGCGCAAGAACATTATTCCCGACCAGGTCGAGATGACCGGCACCATCCGCACTTTCGACGAGGACATGCGCCAGGACGTTCACGCCCGCATCAAACACATCGCGGAGTCGATCGCCGAGGCCAATCACGCCCATGCGGACGTGAAACTGGAAAAGGCGGTGCCGGTCACGGTCAACGATCCCGCGCTCAGTGAAAAGATGCTGCCGACGCTGAAGCGCATCGGCGGCGATGGCGGATCGAGGTCGCACCAGAGGGTGATGGTGGCCGAGGACTTCTCGTACTTCCAGGAAAAAATTCCGGGCCTGTTCTATTTCGTCGGCGTGACGCCGAAAGACCAGGACATGGCGGCGGCCGCCCCGAACCACTCGCCGCGTTTCCACATCGACGAGTCTGGACTCGTGCAGGGCGCGCGCTCGCTGGCGGCGCTGGCGGTGGATTTCCTCTCGGTACGCTAGGTCTTCGTGATGTCTTCACCGCCGATGTAAAGCCGGTTCCAGGTGGGGCTGATGATCACCTGATTGACACATACGTGCGGCGGCATCTGGGCAATGAAACGGATGGTGTTGCCGAGATCTTCGGACTGGAGCATGCGGGCGCGGTCTTCCTGGCTCGGCGGAACCGGGCGCCGGTCCATGATCGGCGTGGCGACTTCGGCCGGACAGATCGCACAGGCTCGAATCCCGTTCGTGCATTCTTCCATGTTGATGGTTTCGGTCATGGCCGTAACTGCGTGCTTGCTGGCGTTGTAGGCGGCGCCGGTCAGCTTCGGGTGGAACACGCCGGCCCAGGAAGATACGTTGATGATCAGCCCGTCTTTCCTCGCGCGCATCGACGGCAGCACCGCATACGTGGTGTAGAACGAACCGTCGAGATTGATGCCGATCACTTCCTTCCAGCCCTCGATGGTCTGGTTCTTCCAGTAGCGGTTCGGCACGTTCAGACCCGCGCTGTTGACGAGAATGTCCACGCGGGCGTGGCGGCTGAGGATGGCGGCCGCCGCTTTCTTCACCGCCTTCGCGTCCGATACATCCAGCGCTTCGACCTCGGCCTTGCCGCCCATGATGCGGATCTTCTCCGCCTCAAGCGCCAGCACTTCCTTGCGGCGTCCCGACATCACCACCGTCGCACCCGCCTCTGCCAGCGCCTTGGCGCCGGCCAGGCCGATCCCCGTCCCCGCGCCGGTAATCCAGGCCACTTTTCCCGTGAGCGATATCATTGCGCTTCCTCCAATTATTTTGCGAACGCCGAGTCCTTTTTCTCCACCGCGCGCGTCTCCGCAAAGGCTTCACGCAGCGCTTGCGCCGATTCCGCTACGGCGCGCTTCGCCGCGTCCACCGCGCCACCCATCAGGATGAAGCCGTGAATCATGCCCTCGTAATTGACCAGCCGCACACGATTGCCGGTTTCGATCAGCCGCTTCGCGTAATCCACGCCCTCGTCGCGCAGCGGATCGTAGCCTGCCACCAGCACCAACGCCGGCGGCAGATTCGCGAGGTCGTCGGCGATCAGCGGCGCGAAGCGGAAATCGTTCGAGTCCGCCGGACTGCGCTGGTAATGCCTGAAGAACCAGGTGATGGTGTTGCGGCTCAATACATAGCCCTCGGCAAATTTGTAGTGCGAAGGCGTCTCCGGTTCCGGCGCCGCGCAAGGATAGATCAAAAGCTGGAACGCGAGCTTGGGATGTCCGGCGTCGCGCGCCAGAATAGCCGCCACGGTCGCCAGGTTCGCCCCGGCGCTATCCCCGCCTACCGCGATGGCTTGCGGATCCGCGCCGAACTCCACCGCGTGCAGCGCCACCCACTTCAACGCCGCTTCGCAATCCTCCACCGCCGCGGGAAACTTGTATTCGGGCGCAAGCCGGTAGTCCGCCGAGACCACGATGCAGTCGGCCTGGTTCGCCAGCATCCGGCAAACTGAATCGTGAGTGTCGAGCGAACCGATCACAAAGCCGCCGCCGTGGAACCACAACAGCACCGGAAGTTTTTCGCCGGGCTTGTTCTCGCGCGGCGTGTAGATGCGCATCGGGATGTGGCTGCCGGGACCGGGAATGCGCCGATCCTCGGTCCTGAAAATCGGTTCCTTCACTGCCAACTTGGCCACGCGCAGCAGGTATTGCTCGCGTGCCTGGTCGGGAGTGAGCTGCCAGAACTCGGGGGCATTGGCCTTTTTTACCAGGCCGATGACAAATTCGATCTGCGGATCCAGCGGCATGCATTTCCTTTCTCAATTTAACTCTTAACACGGAGGACGCAGAGGACACGGAGGAAGAGCAAAAACCGAAAAACAGGCGCGATATAAAACCCTGTAACGGTGGCAGCATAAACACTGGTGCAAGGTTTTGACACTCGTGTGCTTCGTTTGCCTTTATTTTTTCTCCGTGTCCTCCGTGTCCTCCGTGTCCTCCGTGTCCTCCGTGTCCTCCGTGTCCTCCGTGTTTAGCGATTCGTTCTATTCAGATTGCATCGCTGTCTAGCCCTAGTCCCCCGGGGACGGGTAAAGAAGCTTGAAGGTGCCGGTCGCCTTTGCCAGCAGGGTACCGTCCTCGCTGCGCAGTTCGCCCTCGGAGAAAATCAGCGAACGGCCGGCACGCTGGGCGCGGGCCTCGGCGAGCACCGGCCCGATCGCGGCAGCAATGAAGTTTACTTTGATCTCTACGGTCAGCGCGCCGTTGCAATGCTCGTCGAGCGAGCGTCCCGCGCTCGCCAGCGCCACGTCGAGCAGGGTCATCAGCGCGCCGCCATGAACCGAACCCCAGCTGTTCGCCAGCTCAGGCCGGGGATCGAGTCGCATGCGCACCACGCCGTTGCGCTTCTCGAGAAGCTGCAGACCGAGGTGTTCCACGAAAGGCACGTGGATGTCGAAGCCTGTCGCCACCTTGGTCATGGCATTACATCGCGACCAGTCCGCCATCGACGGCGACGATCTGGCCGGTAATGTAAGCCGACGCATCGGAAGCCAGCAGCACCGCCAGGCCTTTCAGATCGTAATCCGTGCCCAGTCTTTTCATCGGCGTCATTTCCAGGATAATCTGCTCGGCCTTGTCGATCATCCCCTGCGACATCTTCGACGGGAATACGCCCGGTGCGATGGCGTTCACCGTGATCCCGTGATGCGCCCATTCCACCGCCAGCGATCGTGTGAAATTGACCACCCCACCTTTGCTGGCGTTGTAGGCGATGGTGGGCATCATGCGCGGGTCGGTACCCACCAGGCCGGCGACGGAGGCAAGGTTGATGATGCGCCCGTACTTGCGCGGAATCATGCTGAGCCTGGCAACGGCCTGGCTCACCAGGAATACCGCGGTCAGGTTCAGATTAATCACCTTGTACCAGGCGTCCAGCGGATGATCCTCGGCCGGCGCGCCCCAGGCTGCACCGGCGTTGTTCACCAGAATATCGATCTGGCCATGGTTCTTCAGCACCTGCTCGACCATCGGCTGAACCGATGCGGTGTCCTGCAGGTCGTTGACGACGGTCAGCGCCTCTACGCCCATGGCTTCGAGATGCGCCTTCGCCTCCGCCAGCTCGCCCGCCTTGCGGGCGGTGATGGCGACTTTGGCGCCCATCTCGCCGAGGGCTTCGGCAATCTGCAGTCCCAGTCCGCGGGAGCCGCCGGTGATCAGCGCGGTCTTCCCGCTCAGGTCAAACAGTTTCTTCACATTCATTCTCGTTCCTCAAAAAAAGCTCAACTCTTCTAACACGAAGGGACACGAAGGGACACGAAGGGCACGAAGGAAAATCGAAAACCAACAAAAAAGAAAGCGAAGAACTGTAACTGTTGCGTCTCGTCTCGTGGATTCTTGTAACAAAGTCGTCAATCTTACTTTCGCTTCTCCTTCGTGTTCCTTCGTTTTTCCTTCGTGACCTTCGTGTTAAACGAGGTTTGATCCTTAGACTACCTCGAACAGGCCGGCGGCGCCCATGCCGCCGCCGACGCACATGGTCACCACGACGTACCTGACGCCGCGGCGCTTGCCTTCGATCAGCGCGTGGCCGACCAGCCGGCTACCGGTCACGCCGTACGGATGTCCGACCGCGATCGAGCCGCCGTTGACATTGAGCCGGTCGTTGGGGATGCCGAGCTTGTCGCGACAGTAGATGACCTGCACCGCGAACGCCTCGTTCAGCTCCCACAGGCCGATGTCCTCGATTTTCTTGCCGGTCTGTTTCAGGAGCTTGGGAACGGCGAATACCGGACCGATGCCCATCTCGTCGGGCTCGCAGCCGGCGACCGCGAAGCCACGGAAAATGCCGATCGGCTTGAGGCCTTTCCTGGCCGCCATGCGGTCGCTCATCAGCACCTGCGCCGACGCGCCGTCGGAAAACTGGCTGGCATTGCCGGCGGCGATCACGCCGCCTTCGATCGCCGGCTTGATCTGCGACACGCCCTGGTAGTTGGTATCGGGCCGGATGCCTTCGTCTTCGGCGGCAGTGACTTCCTTGACCGTCTCCTGGCCGGTGTTCTTGTCGACGACCTTCATCCGCGTCGCGATCGGCACGATTTCGTCCTTGAACTTGCCCTCGGCGCGCGCCTTGGCAGCTTTGAGCTGGCTGTCGACGCCGTAACGGTCCTGCGCCTCGCGGCTGATCTTATAGCGCTTCGCGACGGTCTCCGCGGTGGCCAGCATCGGCCAGTAGATCGCGGGCTTGTTCTGCGTCAGCCACGGATCGGCGAGCATGTGCTTGTTCATTTCGTTCTGCACGCAGGAAATCGATTCGACGCCGCCGGCAACAAAAATTTCCGCCTCGCCGGTCAGGATGCGCTGGGACGCCAGCGCCACAGTCTGCAGCCCCGAGGAGCAAAAGCGGTTGACCGTCATGCCCGAGACCGTGACCGGCATCCCGGCACGGATCGCGATCTGCCGGGCGATGTTCTGACCGGTCGCGCCCTCCGGGGTGGCGCAGCCCATGATCACGTCCTCGACTTCGGCGGGATCGAGCTTCGCGCGTTCCAGCACGGCCTTTACCACGTGCCCGCCCATGGCGGCGCCGTGGGTCATGTTGAGCGCGCCCTTCCAGCTCTTGCATAGCGGCGTGCGCGCGGTCGAAACGATCACTGCGTCCATGATCTACTCCTTCGGAGTGAGTGAATGAATGAATGCGTGAATGAGTGAAGGGTTAAACGATATCTAGGTCTTTACCCTTCACACCTTCACCCTTCACGCTTTTAACCGTTGAACTTCTTGCCCTCGGCGGCGAGCTTCGCAAGCAGCGGAGCCGGTTTCCAGAATTCGCCATGGGCGGAATGATAGCGCTGCACCGCTTCGTACACCTTGTCCAGCCCGACGGTGTCGGCATGGAACATCGGACCGCCGCGATAGCGCGGGAAACCGTAACCGTAGATGTAGACGATATCGATGTCGGATGCCCGCAGCGCGATGCCCTCTTCGAGGATTCTTGCGCCCTCGTTGACCAGCGCGTAGATGCAGCGCTCGAGGATCTCCTGGTCGGAGATCTCGCGGCGCTTGATGCCCGCCTCCTTCGAGGCCTTCACGATCAGCGCCTCGACTGCGGGATCGGGAATCGGCGTGCGATTGCCGGGCTCGTAGCGGTACCAGCCGGCGCCGGTTTTCTGTCCGAAGCGCCCGAGTTCGCAAATCTGGTCCGCCACCTTCGAGTAGCGCAGGTGCGGCGGCCGCGTCGCGGCCTGGCGCTTGCGGATGTACCAGCCCACATCGAGCCCGGCGAGGTCGCCGACGCGGAACGGGCCCATGGCGAAGCCGAAATCCTCGATCACCTTGTCCACCCGCTGTGGGAGCGCGCCTTCCTCGAGCAGGAAGCCGGCTTCGCTGAAATAGCCGTGCAGCATGCGGTTGCCGATGAAGCCGTCGCAGACGCCGGCGACCACGCCGATCTTCTTGATGGCCTTGGAAAGTTTCATCGCCGTCGCCAGCGTTTCCTTCGAAGTCTTCGCGGCGCGCACCACTTCGAGAAGCTTCATCACGTTGGCCGGACTGAAGAAATGCAATCCCAGCACGTCCTGCGGACGCGACGTCACGGCAGCAATCTCGTTGACATCCAGCGTCGATGTATTGGTGGCAAGGATAGCGCCCGGCTTGGCAGCCTTGTCGAGCTTCTCGAACACCTGCTTCTTGACCGCCATGTCCTCGAACACGGCTTCGATCACGATGTCGGCATCCTTGATGTCTTCGTAGCGGGTGACACCCTTGAACAGGCCCATGCGCTTGTCCATGGCTTCCTGGCTCAACCGGCCCTTGGACACGGTCGCGGCGTAATTCTTGCGCACGATGGCCAGGCCCTTGTCCAGTGCCTCCTTATTTACCTCCAGCAACTTCACCGGAATGCCGGCATTGGCGAAGTTCATCGCGATGCCGCCACCCATCGTGCCGGCACCGATCAGCGCCGCGGACTTGATCTCGCGCGCCGGCGTGCCCTCCGCCACATCGGGAATCTTTGCCACCTGGCGCTCGGCGAAAAACAGATGCCGCAGCGCGCGCGACTCGTCGGTCTTGACCAGTTTCTCGAACTGCTGGCGTTCGAATGCAATTCCCTTGGCAAAAGGCTGGTTGACGGCGGCTTCGACGCAGGCAACGATCGCCGGCGGCGCGGGATAGCCGCGCCAGTCCTTGGCTATGCGCTTGCGCGCCTGCTCGAAGAACTCCGCAGCCGGCCGATCCAGCGCCACCGAGAGCTGGCTGGCGCGCCGCACGCCTTTGCCCTCCCTGACGAGGCGGTTGGTGAATGTAAGCGCCGCGGTCCGCAGGTCGCCTGCGACGACCTCGTCCACTACGCCCAGTTCCTTGGCCTTCTCGGTGGAAATCGGTTCGCCGGCGATCATCAGGTCGAGCGCCTTCTCGGCACCGATCAGTCGCGGCAGGCGTTGGGTGCCGCCAGCGCCCGGCAGGATACCGAGCTTGACCTCGGGCAGCGCGATCTGCGCGCCGGGAAGCGCGACACGGTAATGGCAGGCGAGCGCAAGCTCGAACCCGCCGCCCATGGCCGGGCCATGGATCGCTGCTACGATCGGCTTGGTCACCGTATCCAAGTAAGCGAGCACGTCGGGCAGCTTGGCCTTGCCGGGGTCGTAGCCGCCTCCGAACTCGCTGATGTCCGCCCCGCCGGAGAAGTTGCGGCCCGCGCCGATGATCACGAACGCACGCACGTGCGGATCGTGGTCACCCTCCTTGAGCGCATCGAGGACGCCCTGCACCACGCTCTTGTTCACCGACAGCGCGTTGACCGGCGGATTGTTCAGCGTGATGACACCGATGCTGCCCTGCTTCTGGTACTCGACTAAACTGGTCATTCAACCTCCGCGATCGTAAAGAGCTGAACCACGGAGGACACGGAGGAAAGCCAAGAGCAAGAAAACAAGTTGGGGTGAAAACTTTTCATTGGCTCACGATCCATTGCAGCGAATATTGGCGGCACAGGTTAGCAAATAGTCACCTCGCTTCTACCCCCAATTTTCTTCTCCTCGTTTTTGTTTGTCCTCCGTGTCCTCCGTGTCCTCCGTGGTTCAAGATTTCGGTTTTTCTTTTTGCGCGTATCCTGCACTCAATTCTAGACCTCCAGCCATTCCTTGCGGATGGTCTCGTTTGCCTTGAGATCTTCGGGCGTGCCCTCGAAAACGATCTTCCCGTGACCCATGACGTAGAGCCGCTGCGAGATCTTCAGCGCAATGGTGAGCTTTTGCTCGACCAGGAGTATGGACACGCCGCGGTTCCTGATTTCCTCGAAAAGGCGCGCCACCAGCTCGACGAGCTTCGGCGCCAGCCCTTCGGTCGGCTCGTCGATCATCACCAGGTCCGGATCGCCCATCAGGGTGCGGCACAGCGTGAGCATCTGTTGCTCGCCGCCCGACACCACGCCGGCGAGCGCATCGGTGCGTTCGGCCAGCACCGGGAACAGCTTGAACATGTCCTCGACGCTCCAGCGGCCGCTGCGGCGCGCATTCTTCATTCCCAGCATCAGGTTCTGCCTGACGGTGAGGGTCGGAAAGATTTCGCGATTCTCCGGAACGTAACCCAGGCCCCTGCGCGCGATCATATAGGTCTTCAGGCCGTTGATCTCCTCGCCTTTGAACTTGACCGAACCGGTCGAATCCACCTGCCCCATGATCGACTTGATGGTGGTCGAGCGCCCCACCCCGTTGCGCCCCAGCAGGCTGACGATCTCGCCCTGGCGAACGTTCAAATGCACCCCGTGCAGGATGTGGCTCTTGCCGTAGTACGCGTGGAGATCTTTGACTTCTAGCATGGTTCAAAACCCTAAGCACTCACCGCAAAGGCGCACTAAACCTTCACCGCAGAGGCGCGAAGGCGCAAAGGAAACGCAGAGAAACCTAAACGAAGCGTGTCAAAAAGCGAGGGGATTCCGATTTTCCCTACCCAGTCGATATATCGCGGTGGCGCAACTATCCACTTCCTTGCTTTTTAACAACAAGTTGTTTTGCTTTCCTTTGCGTTTCCTCTGCGCCTTTGCGCCTCTGCGGTTAGAGCTGTCCTTCAATGTTGTTCGGTGCCGAGATAGGCTTCCTGCACCGCCTTGTTGCCGCGGATTTCCTGCGGCGTTCCGCTGGCGATAACCTCGCCATAGACCAGCACCGAGATGCGGTCGGCCAGATCGAATACCACACTCATGTCGTGCTCG
>CAYNFN010000359.1:0-8292 GCA_964396485.1 uncultured Alcaligenaceae bacterium | reverse complement strand
ATGATCGAGCTCCTGACCCTGTTGATTTTCGCTGCCGGTGCGTGGTTCTGGACTGACAGCATGCGTGCGCGCGAAGCGGCGCTCGACGCCGGCCGCCGCGCCTGCGCCGCGGAAGGCGTGCAATTGCTCGATTGGACGGTGATGCTGAAACAGACCCGGATCGGCCGTGACGACGAGGGCCGGGTGCGCGTGAAGCGGGTGTACGAGTTCGAATTCAGCGATACCGGCGACAACCGCATCAAGGGCAGCATCACGCTGCTGGGCCGGGAACTGCTGGCGCTGAATCTTCCGGTCGCGGCACTCATCCCTTCCAACATCGTCCGCCTGCACTGAGTCATCTTCTCGGCATTTCATCCCGTGCCGGCGCGCATCCCCCCACCCCAACCCTCCCCCGCGAGCGGGGGACGGAGAGGGAGGGGGCGTTTCTGCCGAACTGACTGATACATGCCACTAGGAACGCCTTGCCGACAACAGCTTGTGCAAGCTGATTTTTCGGACTTCGAATTTGCTGGTCTCGATGTGGGCCCGCAGTAACCCGACGGCGCGATCGGCGTCGTGCCGCAGCACCCCGCGCAGAATCTGCGCATGCTCCAGGTAGGTGGCGGCGATGCGGCCGGTTTCGGTGAAATCGAGCCGGCGCAGTAAGTGGATGCGTTCGGTCACCTCCTGATGGCAGCGTGCCATCTCGCGATTGCCTGTGGCGGCAACCAGTGTGCAATGAAACGCTTCGTCCAGCGCGCACACCCGCTCCCCGTCGTCGAGCCTTGCATCCGCTGGTATCAGCCAGACTGATTTCAGTTCCTCCAGGTTGGGGCGCTCGGCCTGATCGCAGAGCTGTTTCACCGCGGCGGTTTCGAGCGCGATGCGCAGGTCGTACAGATCGTCGAACTGCTTGAAGTCGAGTTCGCGAACGCTCCAGCCGCTGCGAAAGTGCACCTGCAGGTAGCCCTCGCGCTCCAGGCGGTAAAGCGCTTCGCGCGCCGGGGTGCGGCTGACATTCAGGCGCAGGGCGACTGCGTTCTCTGTGAAACGATCCCCAGGCAGCAGGCGGAAATCGAAGATGTCTTGCTTGATGCCCAGATACACCGACTCGGCAAGCGACGGTTTGCGTTCCTGGTCCGTCGCCACTTTCTTGCGCTTGCCGGCGGCTGGCCTGGCGGTCGCCGACCGGCCTCGATTTCCGTTCCGTTTCAACGTGCGGCCTTGGTGGCGAGATACGCGCGCCAGCCGCCGAGGTGCGAGATCTCCTCGGCGCCGTGCACCGCCCAACTCTCGCACAGGAAACCCTGAACCCAATCGCCGTCATCGAGTTCGACGCGGCCGATTCCCAGCGGCGACGGAATCCCCGCTACAAACGAGCCATATTCGGCTACGGGCAGCCTCCATACCTCGACGTCAATGACGCTGCCATTGTCGGCATCGCGAACCAGGCCGGGTTTTGGCGGCGTCGTGCCGGGCAACGCGAACAGCCGGTAACGCGACGTGGTGCGCGCCGGTTTTTCCAACCGCGCCCCGCGCTCGGTCAATTGATGATTGAGCGGCAGTCCCGACAGGTGCGCCCCGACCACTGCCACGCGCACGCTATCGTCGCCGGTGGTGATCGGTGCGGGCGGCGGCAGCACTTCGTCCAGCGCGCCGAGTTTGAGCCCGGTGAGATGATGGAAGCGCTGCGCCAGATCCGCGAGCATGAGATCGGTTCCAGCCGGCGCGATCAGAGTGATGCCGAAAGGCAGGCCGTCCGGCCGCATCGAGCCTGGAACCGCGCAGGCGGCGAGGTCCATGAGGTTTACGAAATTGGTGTAGTGCCCGAGCCTGCGGTTGTTGAGAAACGGTTCCGCAAGTACTTCCTTGATGCTGTAGATGGTCGGTGCGGTCGGTACCACCAGCACGTCGGCTCGGTCCCAAAGTCCTGCTGCGCGCTTCTTCAGCGCCTCCAGTTTGGTCAGCCCGGAGAAAAGGTCCGCGGCCGAGAACTTGGATGCCCCCTCGATGATCTTGCGTACCACCGGGTGCACCTGGTCGGGACGGCTTTCGAAGAACGGCCGGATAGCTGCCAGCCGCTCCGCCACCCAGGGCCCTTCGTAGAGCAGCGCAGCGGTTTCCAGGAACACGGAGAAATCGACGCCGATCGGCCTGCCGCCGAGGCCTTCGAGCTTGTCGACTGCGTCGTGGAACGCGTGCCTGGCGTGGTCGTCGCCATGGAACTCGAGCGGTTCTGGCAGTGCGAAATTGAAGCGCTCGGGCAGCGGCGGGACGCAAAGATTCAGGCCGCGCGACCAGGGGTCGTCCGCATCCGGGCCGCGTGCCGCAGCGAGAACCGCGACCGCGTCGGGAACGGTGAGCGCGAACACCGATACGCAGTCCAGCGACTGGCAGGCAGGTACCACGCCGCGCGCGCTGATCAGGCCGCGGCTGGGTTTCAATCCGACGATGTTGTTGAATCCGGCCGGTACGCGGCCCGACCCTGCGGTGTCGGTCCCAAGGGAAAAGCTCACTTCGCCGCGTGCGACTGTGACCGCGGAGCCGGAACTGGAGCCTCCGGAGATATACTCGGGCCTGAATGCGTTGGGCACTGCGCCGTAGGGCGAGCGCGTGCCCACCAATCCGGTGGCGAACTGGTCCAGATTGGTCTTGCCGACCAGGATGGCGCCGGCTGCCTCGAGTTTCTCCACCGCTGTGGCGGAGCGCTCGGGAACGTAGGAAAAGGCGGGACAGGCCGCGGTGGTCGGCAGCCCGGCAACGTCGATGTTGTCCTTGACCGCGAACGGGACCCCGTACAGCGGCAGGCCGTCGATTGCGCGCGGGTCGTCGCGCAGCAACCGTTCGAGTTGGCGGGCGCGGCGTTTGAGCGCGTCGGGCCCGACCCTGCAAATCCAGGCGCAGGCATAGGCTTCATCGTCCCCGGACTGCAGTGATTCCACCGCTGCGCCGGGTGTGCGCTTGCCCGACCGGTAATCGGCGAGCAGCGAAGGTATGATCATGGACACTGCTTTCCCCTGTGTTGCATCTTGTATACCATTGAGTATACCAAGGGAGAGCAAATCGGGCGCAGCGCGATTCTCTCGTCGGCTTCACTGGTGACGTCCGGCGAGGCAGACGCAACATTGAGGAGGGTAAAAAAAATGGCAACCAAGGCGATCGAGGCTGAGCCGTACGAACTGGAATTCGATCCGAAGACCACGGCGCTGCTGATCATTGACATGCAGCGCGATTTCGTCATGCCGGGCGGATTCGGCGAGGCGCTGGGCAACGACGTGACGCCGCTGCTGGCGACCATCGCGCCGACCAAACGGGTGCTGGAGGCGGCGCGCAAGATGGGCATGCTGGTCATCCACACCCGCGAGGGCCATCGGCCGGACCTGACCGACTGCCCGCCGACCAAGCTGGTACGGGGCAGGGGCAAGATCCGCATCGGCGACGCCGGACCGATGGGGCGCATCCTGGTGCGCGGAGAAATCGGCCACGACATCGTGCCGGAACTGTATCCCGCACCAGGGGAACCGGTGATCGACAAGCCCGGCAAAGGCGCGTTTCATGCCACCGACCTCGATCTCATCCTGCACGATCGAGGCATCAAGACGCTGATCGTATGCGGCGTCACCACCGAAGTTTGCGTCAACACCAGCGTGCGCGAAGCCAATGACCGCGGTTACGAATGCGTAGTGCTGTCTGATTGCGTCGGGTCTTATTTCCCGGAATTCCAGAAAGTCGCCCTCGCCATGATCAAAGCCCAGGGTGGCATCTTCGGCTGGGTGTCGGACTCCCGCCGGGCGCTGGCAGCGCTCGGTGCGTGAGGCCAACGACTCGGCTGTGGGGCGCGGTTCGGGCGGTTCCGTGACAGACGACGGGAAGGTCTTGTTTGCGGACAGCGTCGGCGCGTGCGTGCCGCCGCACGCCCGCGCGCAGGTACATAGCGTTTTCCTGCGCGCCTGCAACATCGAAACGGATTCCGGCGAACTGGTAACGCTCCTCGCACCCGGCTCCGGCAATCTCCCGCACGGAATCCGCTGCGCCTTGCCGTTCGCGCCGCGTTACACGCGGTTGCGCCAGGGGCAGGCGGCGACACTCGAAGGCGCAGCATTGCGCATTCCCGCTGTGAATTTCGTGATGGATTTCTCCCGCGCCGCAGTCTGGAACGGAACGCTCGCCGCGTCGCCCGACCTGCGAAGTGCGGGGGCGCAACGAGCGCTGCGCGAATTGTGCGAGGTGCTGCGCGAGCAAGCGCCGGATCAGGGCGTCGCGCCGGCGCTGTTCTCATCCGGCAGCGCTCACTCCACGCTCGAGCGCGCGCTGGTGGCGCGCATCGGGCAAACGCTGCCGATTCTGGCGCGTGCGACCGAAACGAACGATGCCGGCGCAGTCGTTTCGGCCTTGAGCGCACTGGTGGGCCTCGGCACCGGGCTCACGCCGGCGGGAGACGACTTCATCGTCGGTTATCTCGCGGCGCTGTGGAGCCGTTCGTGCCGGAAACCCGGCATCGCTGCGCTGCTGCACGCGCTCGCGGTGCCTGTCGGGCAGTTGTCGCTGCACACCAACGCGATCAGCCGCCAGATGCTGCTCGACGCGCTTCAAGGCCATTTCGCGGAGCGCCTGATCGAAGTCGTGCGTTGCGTTTGCGATGGCGGCGAGATCGCTGGCGCCGCCATGCGGGCTCTGGAAGTCGGACACAGTTCGGGTGCGGACGTCTTGTGCGGGCTGCTGTTCGGATATTCGCCCACGCTGGTTGCGCGGCTGATCCACGCCTCCGCCACAGACCATCATTTCGGAGATCGCCGTGCCGCGCGCGCGGCGGCGATCGCCGGCTGATCAGGGAGAACCGGATTTGTCGGCCACGCTGGTGAAAATCGTGCCCCGGGAATACCGGGACTCGGTCTCGCTGATGCAACTGTCCGCGATGCTGGGCAAGCTCCCGGGCGTGGAGCAGGCCTCGGCTGTGATGGCCACCGAGAACAACCTGGCGTTGCTCGCGGAAGCGGGGCTGCGCGTGGACGCGAAAGGCGCGAATGCGAGCGATCTGCTGATCGTGGTGCAGGGAGAGAAGTCGGCGCTGCCTGCCGCCATCGAGGAGGCGATCAAGAGCCTCACGCGGCAGACCGAGGACAGCGTCGGTGAAGCGCGGGCGGCGATGCGCCCGCGCAGCCTACAAATGGCGCTGAAGACCACGCCGGAAGCCAACATGGCGCTCATATCCACGCCGGGGGACTATGCGGCGGCCGAAGCGATGAAAGCGCTGCGCCTCGGGCTCAACGTGATGTTGTTCAGCAACAACGTCTCCGAGGAGGAAGAACTCGTGCTCAAGCGTTTCGCGCGCGATGCCGATCTCATCGTCATGGGCCCCGACTGCGGCACCGCGATCATCAATGGAACACCGCTCGCCTTCGCCAACGTGGTGCGGCGCGGGCCGATCGGTGTGGTGGGCGCCTCGGGCACGGGGTTGCAGCAGGTCACCGTGCTGGTGGACCGGCTTGGCTCGGGAATCTCGCAGGCGATCGGCACCGGCGGGCGCGATCTGCACAGCGATATCGGTGCGATCTCGATGCTCAAGGGCCTGAAGGACCTCTCCGCGGACCCCGCGACTCAAGTCATCGTGCTGATATCAAAACCGCCCGCTCCCGAAGTGGCCGAGCGCGTGCTCGCCGAGGCCTCCAAGGCCGGCAAGCCGGTGGTGGTGAACTTCCTCGGCACCGATCCCAAGCAGGTCGGGCGCAAAGGCGTGCACGCAGTGAAAACGCTGGAGGATGCGGCGCGCGCGGCCGTCGCCATCGCCAACGGCGAGAAGCCGCGTGACAGTTACGCCGAACCGCCGTCCGCACCGTCCGGGCTGCCGCGCTTCGCCGACAGGCAGCGCTATGTGCGCGGGCTCTACAGCGGCGGGACATTCTGTTACGAGGCCACGCTGCTGCTCGGTGAACTCCTGGGCGACGTGCACTCCAATACGCCCACGCGCGGAACCATGGAGCTTGCCGACGTTTGGCAAAGCCGGCAGCACACGCTGGTCGACCTTGGAGACGACGTTTTCACGCGCGGGCGCCCGCATCCGATGATCGACTACCGCCTGCGCACGGAGCGCATCGCCAGGGAGGCGGAGGACCCGGAGACCGCCGTGATCCTGCTCGACGTGGTGCTGGGATACGGCAGCCACATGGATCCTTCGAGCGAACTGGTGCCGGCGATTCATCGCGCGCGAACGACCGCGTCCGAGCACGGAAGAACCATCGTCTTCGTCGGCCAGATCTGCGGCACCGCCGCCGATCCGCAGGATTTCGCCCGGCAGGCGCGGGCGCTTTCCGATGCCGGCATGCTGTTTGCCGAAAGCAACGCGCAGGCCGTTCGTCTCGCGGCCGGCATCGCCTCCACGCTCGCCCCGTCGCAGGCGCAGCGCTTGCGCAGACTGTAGTGCAGGACCAGAACGCAATGAACAAGCTGTTCCAGGAAAACCAGCCGCTGATCAACGTCGGATTGCAGTCGTTCGCCGATTCCATCGTGGCGGCCGGGGGCAAGGCGGTGCAATTGGATTGGACTCCACCCGCCGGCGGCAACCGCGCGGCCGGCTGGTGCCTGGCGCAGTTGCTGAACCATCCATCGCTGGAAACTGCGAACGAAAAAGCGTACGCCGCCTTCCTGGCCGCGCAGCCGGTGCTTACCGGGGTCGGCGTCGCGCGCGAGCACCTACCGGGCATGGACGATCGCATGCTGCTGCACGCCGGACCGCCGATCGCGTGGCAGGACATGTGCGGGCCGATGCAGGGGGCGGTGATCGGCGCGATCCTTTACGAAGGTTGGGCGGCGGATGCAGACGCGGCCCGGTGGCTGGCCGGCAGCGGCAGCATCGCGCTCGAGCCCGCGCATCATCACGCCGCAGTTGGGCCGATGGCCGGGGTGATCAGCCCGTCGATGCCGGTATGGATCGTCGAGAACGCGGCGGGCAGGAACCGCGCTTTCTGCAACTTGAACGAGGGCTTGGGCAAGGTGCTGCGCTTCGGCGCCAATTCCCCGGAAGTGATCAAGCGCCTGCACTGGATGGCGCAAGTGCTTGCGCCGGCGCTCGGCGCGGCGCTGGCGAAGCTCGGGCCGCTGGAACTCAAGCCGCTGATCGCGCAGGCGCTGCAGATGGGCGACGAAGTCCACAACCGCAACGCGGCTGCGTCGTCGCTGTTCCTGAAAAGAATCGTGCCTGCGGCGCTGCACTCCGGCTTCGACGCGACGGCGATCGCGGACGCGGTGACGTTCATCGCCGGCAACGATCACTTCTTCCTCAACCTGTCGATGGTGGCGTGCAAGACGATGCTCGACGCCGCGCACGGCGTGCCCGCCAGCAGCCTGGTCACCGCGATGTCGCGCAACGGCGTGCGCTTCGGTATCCGCCTTTCAGGCACCGGGGAACAGTGGTTCGAAGCGCCCTCCCCCATGGTGGGCGGACTGTACTTCCCGAGTTACGGACCGGAGCACGCGGCGCCGGACATGGGCGACAGCTCGATCACCGAGACCGCGGGCCTTGGCGGCTTCGCCATGGCCACGGCGCCGGCAATCGTCCAGTTTGTCGGGGGCACCCCGCAGGATGCGATCGCCAACACCCGTGAAATGCGGCACATCACGCTGGGGCGCAACAGCGCCTTCACGCTGCCGGCGATGAATTTCAGCGGCACGCCCGCCGGCATCGATGCCCGCCGCGTGCTCGACACCAACATCGCGCCGATCATCAACACCGGCATCGCGCACAAGGAAGCCGGAGTCGGCCAGATCGGCGCGGGCATCACGCGCGCGCCACTCGAGTGCTTCACCCAGGCCATCATCGCGCTGGCGTCGCGGGTCGGCGTTGGCATGCCCGGCAGCATCCGCTCCACACCCTCATAGCGGAGATCGCAATGGCCAAGCGCAAGCACACAGCGGTCGTTGCTGTCGGCGGCAATTCGCTGATCGTGGACGATCAGCACCAGTCGATCCCCGACCAGGTCAAGGCGGCGACGACGACTTCGCATTACGTAGCCGACATGGTCGAGGCCGGCTGGACCGTGGTCCTCACGCATGGCAACGGCCCGCAGGTGGGCTTCATCCTGCGCCGCTCGGGAATCGCGAAGGGCGTGGTGCCCGAGGTGCCGGTGGACTATGCCGACGCCGACACGCAGGGCGCGATCGGCTACATGTTCCAACGCGCACTCTATAACGAGTTCCAGCGCCGTAAGCTCAAGCGCAAAGTGGTGGCCGTGGTTACCCAGGTGCTGGTAGATCCGAACGATCCCGCGTTCCGCAATCCGACCAAGCCGATCGGCGCGCACATGACCGAGGACGTGG
>CAYNFN010000358.1:0-7186 GCA_964396485.1 uncultured Alcaligenaceae bacterium | reverse complement strand
GGTGCAGAGCATGCGCGTGATGGAGGTGCTTGCCGATGCCACCAATACCATCGCCGAGGGTGAGGTGATGCAGTTGCTGCACGTTCACAACGCCGACGTCACCGAGACGGATTATCTGCGCGTGATCCGCTCGAAGACGGCCAAGCTGTTCGAGGCCGCCGGACGTCTGGGCGGCATCCTCGCCGGCGTGCCGCGCGCGCAGGAGGATGCCCTGGCGGAGTATGGCATGCACCTGGGCACCGCATTCCAGCTGGTGGACGACATCCTTGATTATTCGGGCGATCTCGCGCAGACCGGCAAGAATCTTGGCGATGACCTTGCCGAGGGCAAGGCGACGCTGCCGCTCATTCGCGCAATGCGCAACGGCGCCGCCGCGCAGAGCGCGCTCATCCGCAAGGCCATCGTCGAGGGCGGGCTGAGCGATTTCGGGCCGGTGATGCAGGCAATGCAGGAAACGGGTGCGCTCGAGTACACGCGCCGGCAGGCGGAAGGCTCGGCGCGGCGCGCGCGTGATGCCATTGCCGGACTGCCGCATTCTAAATACAGGGATTGTTTGCTAGAATTGGCAGCCTTTGCGGTGACCCGCAAATACTGAAGCGTTAACGAGACTCACCGTCGGGGTGTAGCTCAGCCTGGTAGAGTACTGCGTTCGGGACGCAGGAGTCGGAGGTTCGAATCCTCTCACCCCGACCATTCCACATCACCCCACATCGGAACCCGCGTGGCCAAGTTCCTCCTAGTAATCGCCGTCTTCATCGTGGTGTATCTGTTCCTGCGCAGCTATCGCAGGCGAGTCGAGGCGGCGCCGCCGCCCGCGGCCGCGGCAAAGCACGGGGAGGACATGGTGCGCTGCCGGATTTGCGGCGTGCACCTGCCGAAGAGCGAAGCAGTCACCTCCCGCGGCGAGATCTATTGCAGCAAGGAACATCTCCAGTTGGCCGACCGGGAGCGCGGCCGCTGACGTGCGCGTACCCGCGCCGATGATCAGCGTCCTTTCGTTTCCCGAGCTTCCGTCGGTCGAGCGCCGCCACTATAGCGACGCGTTCTGGCGCTCGCTGTTCTATTTCAATGTCTATCGCATTGTCGTCGCGATCACGCTGATGGCGGCAGTGATGATATTCGGCGACAGCATCCCCTTCGGCTCCTACAGCCGCAATACCTTCCTGTACGCGAACATCGGGTACGTCATATTCAGCCTGCTGTCGTTTGCAGCGGTTATTCCGCGCAAGCCGTTTTTCAGCGTGCAGCTCACGGTGTATATCTGCGCAGACATTTTCTTTATCGTTTTGCTCATGCACGCGAGCGGCGGGATCGGCAGCGGCCTGGGCCTGCTGTTGCTCGCATCGCTGGCCGCGGTCGGCCTGATCAGCCGCGGTCGTCTGACGCTGTTTTTCGCCGCGCTGGCGACGATTGCCGTGCTTGCCGAGCACACCTATCAAGTGGTGTTCCTGTACGGATCGACGTCGCAGTTCGCGCAGGCTGGTTTGCTGTGCATCGGATTCTTCGCCACCGGCTGGCTTGCGCACTCGCTTGCCAAGCGCGCCGTGGCAATCGAAGCGATCGTGGCACAGCGCGAGGTGGATCTTGCCAACATGGCGCAAGTGAACCAGCTGGTGATCCAGGACATGCAGGACGGGGTGCTGGTGGTGGACGAGCATGGCGCCATTCGCCAGATCAACGGCCGCGCCGAAGCCATGCTGGGACCGTTGCCGCGCAGCCCGCGCGCGGCGCTTTTGAGCGACTATGCACCCACGCTGGCTACGCGGCTGGAGTTGTGGCGCCGCGATCCGAAGGCAGACTTCGAGCCGCTGCGCACCGTGATCACCCACAAGCCGACCGCTGCCAGATTCGTGCCGGTGGGCATCAGCCGCAACGTGGGCGTAGTGATCTTCCTCGAGGACCTCTCGCGCATCCAGCAGCAGGCACAGCAGTTGAAGTTGGTGTCGCTGGGCCGGTTGACCGCCAATATCGCCCACGAGATCAGGAACCCCCTGTCGGCGATCAACCACGCCACCGAGTTGCTGCTCGAGGAGGCGGGATCGCGCGGCCAATCGCATTCGCGGATGCTGCAGATCATTCATGACAATACGCAGCGGCTGGACCGGATGGTGCAGGACGTTCTCAAGCTGAACCGCCGTGATCAGGCCACGCGCGAGCATTTCAGGCTGGGCGAGTACCTGCGCACCTTCGTATCTGAGTTCTCGGGGATCGAGAAGATTCCCGGCGATATCATTCTCATCGACATCGAAGGAGACCCGACCGTGGCCTTCGATCGCAGCCACCTCAATCAGGTGATGTGGAACCTGTGCAGAAATTCCCTGCGATACTGCAGGAAACAACCCGGAAGCATTTTGTTGCGCGTGCGGCCGGGTCCGCGACAGGGTACGATAGCGTTGAGTGTCATCGATGACGGAACCGGCGTGGCGGAGGCGCTGCGCGGACATCTGTTCGAGCCATTTTTCACCACGGCCTCCAGCGGCACCGGTCTCGGGCTCTACATTGCCCGGGAGATATGTGAAGCCAATGGCGCCACGCTCGATTACGTGGATCGTCCGGTCGGCGCGGAGTTCACCCTTATCTGTGGAGGAGCATGATGGTGAAACGCAAGGAGCAGACGGCGGGCGCCAACACCCGCTCGGTGCTCATCGTCGACGACGAGGAAGACATCCTCGAGCTCATCGAGCTTACCCTGCTGCGCATGGGCCTGGACGTTGACCGCGCCACTACCGTAAAGACGGCGATCGAGAAGGTCCGATCCGGCAATTACGACCTTTGCCTCACCGACATGCGGCTTCCCGACGGCGAGGGCCTGGAACTGGTGCAGTTCATTTCCGACAATCTTTCGGACCTGCCGGTCGCGGTTATTACCGCTCACGGCAATACCGAGAACGCAGTCGCGGCGCTCAAGGCCGGCGCCTTCGATTACCTGGCCAAGCCGGTGTCGCTCGAACAGTTGCGCACGCTGGTGAAATCCGCGCTGTCGCTTCCGCAGGCCTCCGCTGCCAAGGCCGTGACCGGGCATGTGCTGCTCGGCGAGTCGGGCGCGATCCAGCAGGTGCACGAGGTGATCGAGAAGCTGGCGCGCAGCGAGGCGCCGGTGCACATCAGCGGCGAATCCGGCAGCGGCAAGGAGCTCGCGGCGCGGCTCATCCACGAGAAAGGCGCGCGCCGCAGCCAGCCCTTCATGCCCGTCAATTGCGGCGCAATTCCCGAGAACCTGATGGAGTCCGAATTTTTCGGCTACCGCAAGGGAGCGTTCACCGGCGCGGACGCCGACCGCGACGGTTTTTTCCGGGCCGCCAACGGCGGTACCCTGTTTCTTGACGAGGTGGCGGACCTGCCGCTGGCAATGCAGGTGAAACTCCTGCGCGCGATACAGGAGAAGAAGGTGCGCAAGGTGGGTTCCACCCAGGAAGAGCCGGTGGACGTGCGCATTATCAGTGCCACCCACCAGAAACTCGGCGAATGCGTCGAGGCGGGCAAGTTCCGACACGACCTCTATTACCGGCTCAACGTCATCGAATTGCGCATGCCGGCGCTGCGGGAAATGCGCGAGGACATCCCGCAGTTCGTCAACGCGCTGCTCGACAAGCTGGCCCGCAATGCCGGGACCAAAAAGCCGGAATTAAGCAGCGAGGCGCTGGAGGAACTCAAGCGCTACGACTTCCCCGGCAACGTGCGCGAACTGGAAAACGTGCTGGAACGCGCGATGGCGTTGTGCAGCGACGCCAAGATCACCGCCGAGGACCTGCAGCTCACCCCGCGCGACCTGCCTGAGCAGGTCGTTGCCACCGGAGGTGACAGCAAGGCGCCGCTGCAGGACTTTCTCGACCGGGTCGAAAAGGAAGCCATTGTCGAGGCGTTGGAGAAAACCCGCTACAACCGCACTGCCGCGGCCAAGCTCCTCGGCATCACCTTCCGCTCGATGCGCTACAGAATGGAACGGCTTGGTCTGAACTAGTGAGGCGAAGGGCGCAAGGCGGGAAACGCAAAGTTTCCTGGAAGCTCGACGCTTCCGGCCTGCTTTCCGCGGCGTCTTACGAGCCTTCACCGAATTGCGATGACAGGCCGGGAGGCGCCAACATCGAGCTCCTGGTCATTCACAACATCAGCCTTCCGCCGGGCGAGTTTGGCGGCCCCGGCATCTTCGAACTGTTCACCAACCGCCTTGACCCGCGCGCCCACCCGTACTATCGCGAGATCCAGGGCCACAAGGTTTCCAGCCACTTCCTGATACGCCGCGATGGCGAACTGATCCAGTTCGTCCCGTGTGCCCGGCGCGCCTGGCATGCCGGGCAGGCCGAGTGGCGCGGCCGCAGCCGCTGCAACGACTTCTCGGTCGGCGTCGAGCTCGAGGGTGCCGACGACAAGCCGTTCGCCGATACCCAGTACGCGGTGCTGGCGGACCTGACCCGGGCGCTCAAGCACGCATACCCGATCCAGGACTGCGTCGGGCATTCCGACATCGCCACCCCGCCCGGTCGCAAGACCGATCCCGGACCGCATTTCGACTGGGCTCGCTTCCGGCGCCTGATCGGCGGGTAGGTTCCCAACCTTTACCGCAGAGGCGCAAAGGCGCAGAGGGAACGCAAAGGAAAGCAAAACAAAATTGGATGGAAAGACAAAAATACAAACGGATAGTCGCGACAACGGTGATTCATCGACTCGGTGGGGGAAATCGGCCCCCCGCTTTTTGACACGTTTCGTCTGGTTTTCTCTGCGTTTCCTTTGCGTCTTTGCGCCTCTGCGGTGAAGGTTAAGAGGTGGATAGTCGCGCCACCGCGATAAATCGACTGGGTGGGGCAAATCGAAACCCCTCCGCTTTTTGACACACTTCGTTTGGTCTTCTCTGCGTTTCCTCTGCGCCTTTGCGCCTCTGCGGTTAACCGGGTTTGACATTGCTGCCGCGTTTCGTCACTTCGCGCGCAATTCAACCGCGCCACCGGGCTTTTCGTTTTTCAAATGTAAAAAATTCTTGACAGGAAATGTGGTGCCACTAGAATTAGTCATGTCGGTATAGCCGGGGCACAACATATAGTGGTATCAGACGAACGGCGGTTTCAGACGAACGCACATCCGGTTGTTGCTTCCAGGCGACAAAAATATTCGAGGGAGAGAAAATGCAACTTGCCACCAACCTGACCGCGGCCACTCCGGTAAGCAATTACTCCACGGAAGATGGCGCGGCCGACCGGGATCCGCAGCGTTACGCCCAGTACAAAGTCATCCGCCGCAACGGCGCCGTCGTCGGCTTCGAGCCCGGCAAGATCTCGGTTGCCGTGACCAAGGCTTTCCTGGCCGTCAACGGCGGCCAGGGCGCTGCTTCGGCGCGCGTTCGCGAACTGGTCGAGAAGCTTGCCGAGACCGTGGTAAACGCGCTGATACGCCGCCAGCCCAACGGCGGCACCTTCCACATCGAAGATATCCAGGACCAGGTCGAACTTTCCCTGATGCGATCGGGCGAGCACGAAGTGGCCCGCGCCTATGTGTTGTATCGCGACGAACGGGCGCGCGAGCGCGCCAGGAATCGCGAGACGCAGGCGGCGGCAACGGCGCACGCCATCAGTGTCATCGAGCACGGCCAGACCCGCCCGCTTGACATGGAGCGGCTGACCGGCCTGATCAAGGATTCCTGCGAAGGCCTCGGCCGCGTCGTGGATCCCGCCGTGATCCTGCAGATGACGCTCAAGGACCTGTACGACGGCGTGCCGATGGATCAGGTGCGGAAGTGCGCCATCCTTGCGGCCCGTTCGCTGATCGAGAAGGACCCGGCATACGGCTATGTCACCGCGCGCCTCTTACTTAATAGTGTCCGCTACGAGGTCCTTGGCGAGGAGGTCACCCAGTCGCAAATGCATTCCCGCTACGCCGAATACTTCCCCGGGTTCATCAAACGGGGGATCGACGCCGGATTGCTGGATGAGCGGCTCGGCCGTTTCGACCTGCGCACGCTGGGCGCGTCGCTGGACGCCAACCGCGATTTGAAATTTGGTTACTTGGGCCTGCAGACGCTCTATGACCGCTACTTCCTGCACGTGCACGGTCAACGCATTGAGCTTCCCCAGGCCTTTTTTATGCGCGTGGCGATGGGTCTTGCTATCAACGAGGTCGAGCGCGAGGCCCGCGCCATCGAGTTCTACAACGCGCTGTCGAGGTTCGACTTCATGTCCTCGACGCCTACGCTGTTCAACTCCGGCTCGCAGCGCTCGCAGCTTTCCAGCTGCTACCTGACCACGGTATCGGACGACCTGGAAGGCATTTACGACGCCATCAAGGAAAACGCGTTGCTTTCGAAGTTTGCCGGGGGCCTGGGCAACGACTGGACTCCGGTTCGGGCGCTGGGTTCCCATATCAAGGGAACCAACGGCAAGTCGCAGGGGGTGGTGCCTTTCCTCAAGGTGGTAAACGACACCGCGGTCGCGGTGAATCAGGGAGGCAAGCGCAAAGGGGCGGTGTGCTCCTACCTGGAGAACTGGCACCTGGACATCGAGGAGTTCCTAGAGCTGCGCAAGAACACCGGGGATGATCGCCGCCGCACCCACGACATGAACACCGCCAACTGGGTTCCGGACCTGCTCATGAAGCGGGTCATGGAAGCCGGTGCATGGACCCTGTTCTCACCCGCAGACGTGCCCGACCTGCACGACAAGGTCGGCAGGGAGTTCGAGAAGGCCTATACCGAATACGAGCGCAAGACCCAGACCGGCGAACTCAAGCTCTTCAAGCGCATCCCTGCATTGACGCTGTGGCGCAAGATGCTGACCATGCTGTTCGAGACCGGGCATCCGTGGATCACCTTCAAGGACCCCTGCAACATCCGCAGCCCGCAAAGCCACGTCGGAATGGTGCACAGCTCCAACCTCTGCACCGAGATCACGCTCAACACTTCGGACAGCGAGATCGCGGTCTGCAACCTGGGTTCGATCAACCTGGTCGCACACATAAAGGACGGCAAACTCGATCACGCCAAGCTCAAGCAGACCGTGTCCACCGCCATGCGCATGCTCGACAACGTGATCGACGTCAACTACTACGCGGTCAACAAGGCGCGTAACGCCAACTTCAAGCATCGCCCTGTCGGCCTGGGCATCATGGGTTTTCAGGACTGCCTGCTCGAGATGCGCGTGCCTTACGCATCCAAGGGGGCGCTGGACTTCGCCGACCGTTCGATGGAGGCGGTGGCCTA